>CAYHEJ010000029.1:0-7780 GCA_964355625.1 uncultured Gammaproteobacteria bacterium | reverse complement strand
GTCATCATGGCGTATTGTTGTTGCGGAACATAGTATCGAAGATTTGCATTATAATATTCTCTTACCTGACTTTGCAGTGATGAATCTCTCCCTTTATTGATTTGTTCGATAGGATCGATAGTTGCCAGAAGTCCTACTGCCAATGCTCCGAGTAAAGCGATAACGATAAGAAGTTCAATAAGCGTAAATCCTTTTTGCCTCATATATCTATAAAACACTATTTAAACTGGCTTGTCAAGTTGTAAATCGGTGTGATAACGGATATCACAATAAACCCTACCCCGACGCCCAAAACCACCATAATAATCGGCTCTATTGCAGTCGTAAGACCTTTGACAAGATGTTCTGACTCTGTTTCAAAGTAGTGAGAAAGCTTCATGAGGGTATCATCAAGCCTTCCGGTTTCTTCTCCGACTTTCATCATCTGCGACACGATTGCCGGAAACACAGCATATTGCGAAAACGTATCTCCAAGAGGAAAACCTTTTTCCACCCTTTTGGCGATCTCGGTAATGGCGTTGCGGAAAACTACGTTACTGAGAGAATCCTTTAATATGCGCAGTCCCTCAAGGATATGAATGCCGGAGGCGATAAGCATGCCAAGAGTCCGGGTAAACTCCACCAGTAAGATTTTTTTCTGGAGTTCACCAAATAACGGAATTTTCAAAATAAGCGTATCCACCAATAACTCACCTTCAGGAGTTTTGCGCCATTTGATAAAGAGAGTGATAGACCCAACAAGGATAAGAATCATCAGCCACCAGAAGTGAACAAAAAATCCTGAAACACCCATCAGAAGTCTTGTCGAAGCAGGCAATACGATATTAAAATCTTTATACAAATCAGTGAGCTTCGGGACCACGACCGTCATCATGATAAACACAACCCCGCCCATACCAAAAAGAATGATTACGGGATACACCATAGCTCCCGATACTTTACTTCTGAATTCCCGCTGGGCTTCTAATATATCAGCGAGGCGCGTCAATACCTGATCAAGCGTTCCGGAAGATTCCCCCGCGCGAACCAGTGCGAGGTACGTCGCTGAAAAGTAAGCGGGATATTTAGATAACGCGTCAGCCAGAGTCCCGCCGCCGACGATAAGATGTTCTACCTCCTGAAGCATCGCGGCAAACCGTTTACTCGTCGTTTGAGACCGGAGTATCGTGAGAGATTCCGGAAGAGACAAGCCTGCGACGACCATGGTCGCTAATTGCCGGGTAAAATTGACAATATCCGTAGAACTTATCCGCGCAAAGCGTTCGAAAAACGCTGAAATACTATACTTCTCTCCCGATTGCCGCAAAGAGATGACAAAAAATTGTTTTTCGTGAAGAAGCCTTGAGGCAACAGACTCGTTGGGTGCTTCTACCAATCCGCTTACTATCTTCCCATCTTTCTCTCGTGCTTTGTATTGATAAACCGCCATAGGCTGATGTGGATCTATTAAAGTTTCAATAATCGGCCCAAATCTTCCGGACGCACGGCGTACGATGTAGCCGTATCGACTGTGATTTTTCCTTCTTTGACCGCATTTGCCAGGGCTGTTTCGAGCGTCATCATGCCGAGCTCTGCTGACGTTTGGATAATATTATCCAAGAGATGCGTCTTCCCGTCGCGGATAGTCGCTTTCACAGCAGGTGTCGCCGTCATAATCTCAGTGACAGCTATGCGACCACCGGCGATAGCCGGTACCAAACGCTGGGACAATACTCCTTCTATGACCTGAGCCAACTGCATGCGGACCTGAATCTGCTGATTTTCGGGAAACACATCAACTATGCGGTCAATCGTTTGTGAGGCTGAATTGGTGTGGAGGGTAGCAAATACAAGATGGCCGGTTTCAGCGATCGTGATAGCCGCCTGAATCGTCTCTAAATCGCGCATTTCTCCAATAAGAACAACGTCAGGATCTTCCCGAAGGACGCTCCGGAGTGCCACGTTCCACGAATAGGTATCCTCATGCATCTCCCTTTGAGATATGATGGACATAGCCTTCGGGTACACATACTCGACAGGGTCTTCGATCGTGACGATGTGATGCGCTTGCGTCTCGTTAATTTTATTTATCATCGCTGCCAAGGTGGTGGATTTGCCGTGACCGGTCGGTCCTGTGACTAAAATAAATCCCTGTCTGAGTTTGGTAAAATCATGACAAATATTCGGCAGTCCTAACTGATCTATGGAACGGATCGTCGCAGGAATGAGTCGGAAATCAGCTGCCATCGATCCTTTTTGATAATACGCATTAACCCGGAATCTACTGCCGGTATACGGCACGGAGAAATCTATTTCTCTATTGGTCAAAAACAGTTCCTTTTGGGGATCGCTGAATATCTGATACAGTAAATCGCGGAGATCGTCAGGCGATAGTATTTGAGACCCTTCAACCGGAACCAAATTACCAGCTATCCGAAGCATGGGAGCATATCCTGAAATCAAATGCAGGTCAGACGCCGTCTTGCGGATAGCTTCGGCAAATAATTGTTTAATATCCATATATGATTAATCCTGCGCAACGCGAAGTACCTCCTCAAGCGACGTTACTCCCTCTAATGCTTTCATATATCCGTCCTGCTTCATGGTAATCATTCCTTCTTTCACGGCTTCGTCTTCTATTTCTGTCATCGACGCACGCTTCAATATAAGACGAGCGATAACGTCTGAGACCGAAAATACTTCAAATACCCCGATACGCCCCAGATATGCCTCACCGTTACACGTCTGACACGGCTTTCCATCAAGAGTCCCTTTTCCGCGATAGAGTTTAATAGCCGTCGTTGACGGCAGGAGATTGCCGAGTACTTCATGGATATCTTTGATAACCGTCTCTCCCGGTACATACTCTTCTTTGCACCCAGGACAAATTTTCCGCGCAATCCTTTGGCCTGCAATACCGGAGAGCGCAGACGCGATAAGAAATGGCTCAGCGCCTAAATCCAAAAGCCTGGGTATGGCTCCTGAAGCGTTGTTTGTATGGAGAGTTGAAAATACTAAATGGCCGGTTAAAGCCGCCTGCACAGCAAGCTCTGTGGTTTCACGATCGCGAATTTCTCCGACAAGAATAATATTGGGATCCTGCCGCAAAAAGGACCGGATACCGGAAGCAAATGTGAGGCCTGCCTGGGGATTTATCTGCACTTGGTTGACGCCTGAAATTTGGTATTCAACCGGATCCTCGAGCGTCATAATGTTTACCTTCCCGTTGTTAAGCCGGGATAATACTGAATAAAGGGTCGTCGTTTTACCGGAACCGGTAGGACCGGTAACAAGAACAATACCGTGAGGACGTGCCATTGAAGATTCTAAATTTCTCAATGCTAATCCGCGTAGCCCCAGTTCCTGAAGCGTCGGGATCCCGCCGGATTTTTTCAGCAACCGCATGACTATTTTTTCTCCGTGCACAGTGGGAAGCGTCGATACACGAAGATCCACCTCTGACTCTCCCATTTTAAAATTAAATCGTCCGTCCTGCGGAATCCGCTTTTCGTCAATTTTCATATTGCCCAAAATCTTTATACGCGACACGACCGCATCATGGAGTCTTTTTGGCAATACCAACCGCTCCTGCAGTATGCCATCCACCCGATACCGGACTCTGGTATCTCCCTCCTGAGGCTCTATGTGAACGTCGGAAGCACGCAGGCGCATAGCCTGCTCAAGTGTCGCTGATACGATTTGCGCAATTGGCGCTTCCCGTATGACTTCGCCAAGACGGCCGGCTTCATATGTTTTAATCTCAGCCGTCTGCGTTTCTTTGAGCGCCGCCGTCACATCCGCACCCAAATTTTGGGTATAAACAATCTCTATAGCCGCAAGAATATCCTCCTTGGTTGCCATGTACGCATGCACTTTTTTTCCTGATTTTTTTTCAACAAATTCAATAACCTGAAAATCCAAGGGGTCGACCATGGCGATGGAGAGTTCATTAGTTGGGGCGTCAAATTGAAATGGAATGAGCGTATAACGGCGGACGACAGGTTCCGGAACAAAATTCACAATATCCGGCCCTATAGCACGTCCCGCGAGTATCACAAATGGAATATTGAGAGATTTCGCACGGGCTTTTGCAAAATCGGCATCGGCGATCGATCTCTTTCTCCGAAGAATGTCTTCTACCGATTCACCGGTCGCGAGCGATTCCGTCGTCACCGCATAGGCATCCTCCTGCGTCAACAGGTGGTCAGTTACAAGAATTGATAATACTTCTTGGGCAGTTCCCGGCATAATGTGTCTACAAAAATCTCTTATTCTATTATTGATGGTTATATGGCAGAATGCAAGAGTATGCACGCATATCTCATAACGGGTGGAACTCCCCAATTACGCACTGATGAAATCCTCAGGCTCATAAAAGAAGCCGGTTCCTCGCCTTTTGACACGATCTATCTCAAACGTCTTGATGAAGAGGAACACATTGGTATTGATAAAGTCCGTGCATTTACCAAAGCACTGTCACTTGCTCCGCAACATTCATCCCATACTGTCGGAATCATAGAGGATGCGCACACCTTAACAACAGAAGCACAAAATGCACTCCTCAAACTTCTTGAGGAGCCGGCTCCTCACGCATTGATATTCGCAGAAACGCAATCAAGCGATTTCCTCCTTCCTACAATCGTCTCACGCTGTCAACTCATACATATTGTAAAACCTATCCTGATCGATACCATCGTAGAGAAAGAGTTGCTCGCTCTTGTGTCCGCGTCGACAGGAGCTAAACTCACGCTCATCGAGGGGATTGCCAGGGACCGGAATCTCGCAAAAGAGTGGACGCAAAAGGCGATTTCTGCCGCCCGGTCTCTCGATACAATAAAATTTGTCAAACTTATCCGGCTGCTGCAAAATGCTCAGAAAGCACTGGAAGCAAACGTCAACCCGAAGCTCGTTCTTGATACCGTTTTTCTCTGGACACCACATGACCCTGAGAATCAATCCGGTAGATAATAATCTCACCGGTAGAAATTTCAACTCCCGCTATATCTTCATCCGATACGTTATCAAGTTTCTTCATCAGCGCACGTAAACTATTGCCGTGAGCAACGACCAATACATGGTTGCCCGCCCGGAGCAAAGGAGCAATAGCAAGATCATAATAGGGGATCACTCGAGCAAAAACCTGCTTTAAGCTTTCCCCCTGGGGAATCGGATAATCCCATCCGCGGCGGAGTTTGAGAAACTCTGCATCACCCAATTGTTTTTGTACCTCTTGTTTATTTTTTCCGGTATAGACGCCATAATCCCGTTCGTTTAACGCTGCGTTTCGGGTAACCTGAAGATTCGGTTTACCTATCTGTACCATCATGATCCGTAGTGATTCCCCGGCCCGTACAAGATTTGACGTAAACGCACAGTCCAGAGGAATATCTGTAATCTGTGAGGCCGCGATCACTGCTTCTTTCTTGCCATTCTCGGATAATCCTATATCAATAAGTCCCGTCCACAAGTTTTGCGCATTCCAGAGAGATTCACCGTGACGGACTAATATGAGGATTCCTTCCATGCTACAATCCTACACTCTAACAGAACCATTATTCAATGCCTCAATTGTCGGGAGTGTCCCTTTTTCAATAAACTCAAGCATTGCGCTCCCGCCGGTGGATATGAGCCCAATGCGACCCAGCACTGACTCATCTGTAATCGTCGAAATCGTATCACCGCCCCCTACAATACTAAGACCTGTACAGCCGGCAACTGCCACGCAGGTAGTTTTCGTGCCTTCATTAAACCGTTCATCCTCATAGAGCCCCATGGGTCCGTTCCATATCACGGTTGATGCGAGTTGAATAATATCGCGAAGCTCTGCCTGCGCTTTTGGACCGATGTCATAAATCCCGAGGCCCAGAGGTACTTTATTATACGGAAGTATCGCCGGAGCACTGGTTCGATCGGAATTACTCACCACGACGTCACTCGGAAGAAGCAATCGCGCATGAACCCGGGTGGCTTTCCAGAGGACATTGCGCGCCATTTCTACCATCTCGTAATCTACTTTTGAGGTTCCCACCCCTATGCCCCACGTCGCAAAAAATGTATTGGCTATTGCTCCGCCCAAATAGATCGTATCTGCTATGTCCAGTAATTTTTCAATGACTTGAATTTTTTCCGGCGTTTTGCCGCCGCCAATAATGACCACAAGCGGCCGTTTGGGTTTCGTCACCGCGTCTCCTATCATTTGGACTTCACGCGCGAGTAAAAATCCGGCATAGGAAGGCAAAAAAGCAGTCACTCCCACGGTTGATGCGTGAGACCGGTGGGCAGTGCCAAATGCGTCGTTGACAAATATCTCTCCAAGGCGTGATAACCCCTTAGCAAACTCCGGATCATTTTGCTCTTCACCCGCGTGAAACCGTACGTTTTCGCACAATACAACCGATCCTTGCTTCATATCTTGTATTGTTTTTTGCGACGCACCATCTATATATTCCTGCATAAAAAGTACACCTAAACCTAAAAGCTCTGATAATCGTGCGGAAACATGTACTAATGAAAGAGATGGGTCTGGCTTCCCGTTTGGCCGCCCCAAATGAGACAGGAGGACAACGGTCGCCCCATGATCGACGAGATACCGGATTGTGGGAAGTGCTTCAACAATGCGTTTATCATTGATAATCCCATTATCCTTTGATAAAGACACGTTAAAATCTACACGTACTAACACTCGTTTTCCTTTTACATCAATTTCGGTAATTTCAGGAATATGCATAAATATAGGAAGCTAGCTCCAAAAGGCGATTGGCATACCCCCATTCGTTGTCATACCACGCAGTCACATGCACCAATGTCCCGTCCACGACATCAGTCAGAAACGGATCAACGATGGATGAAAAAGGACTTCCTATATAATCGCTTGAAACTAATTCTTCCGCAGCAACCGAAAGTATCCCTTTGAGCGTCGTCGTACTGAATTTTTGAAATAGTCCATTCACTTCTTCTTTTGATGTTTTTCGTTTGACTACAACAACTAAATCGATCAGCGATACAGTGGGAGTGGGCACTCTGATAGCACAGCATGGAAGTTTCCCCGCCAAATGAGGAAAAAGTTTTGCCACATCAGTCGCCGAGCCGGAGGAAGCAGGAATAATATTGACAAGAGAGCTTCTTCGAAGACGTATTTCTTTTTTATGAGAGTTATCCAGTAGGTTCTGCGAATCAGTCGCCGCGTGAATGGTCGTCATGTTCCCGGCAGTGACACCGAGCGCTACATCGAGAACTTTCAGCACAGTCGCGACGCAGTTGGTCGTGCAGGAAGAATTTGATACGATCGGTTCTTTTTTATACTCCGTGTGATTTACTCCCATCACATATGTTGGAGTTTGATCTTTCGTCGGAGCGGAAACAACGACGTGTTTAACTGTTCCTCGTAGATGAGCTCGGGCATCTTCGAATGTTTTTGCCTTTCCAGTACATTCCAACACGACATCGACATCCCACGGAATTTGTGATGGATCCTTTATTTGGAAAATATGAAGCGACGGGTCTTTAAAAATATCTGTATGAAATAACCCCTGGACAGAATCATGCTTCAACAGGTATTCATGAGATGATGTGTCAGACAAACTATTAATCGCAGCAAGTGTTAATCCCTGAGAGTTCAAAATAACACGCGCGGCGTTTCTTCCGATTCTCCCAAATCCGTTAATGCCGATTCGAATACCCATAGATATAATGTAACATACTAGCACGACGGGAAATTACATCGCTTGACGGGAAACTGACAGATCCTACGGAGCCACCTCCTGCCAGAAGATGGGCATTTTTTTCATTTTTTCGGGCATGA
>CAYHEJ010000028.1:0-7953 GCA_964355625.1 uncultured Gammaproteobacteria bacterium | reverse complement strand
GGATTTGATCTTTTCGATTGGGAAAAATATCCAGATAAATTAAAATACTTTCATTTATCGATAAATGAAAGTATGAAATTAAAACATATTGTCATTGAGGGGTTAATGATGATGGCTCCATATGTGACGAACCCGGAAGAAAACAGGCCGTATTTTCGATCCATGAAAAAACTTTCGGAAACTATCCGTGCACAGATTTCTGGATTTGGCAAACAATTATCCATGGGAACCAGTTGCGATTATGCCGTAGCCCTCGAGGAGGGAGCAACGCAGGTACGCTTAGGAGAAGCGTTGTTTGGGAAAAGAAATAATCAATAGTTGACAGAAATCATATCAATTGATAGAATTGATATATATGAACACAACAGTTACTGCCATGGAAGCGCGGAAGCGCTTCGGTGAAATTCTCAATAGCGCCCTTTACAAAGGGATATCAACGGTGATTGAGCGCAAAGGTAGGCCCATTGCCAAAATAGTACCGATTTTGGATGACCGCGTTGCACCGGGTAAAGAGTTATCGGCATATGCAGGTATCTGGAATAACGAGAGAGACATCCTTATAATGAAGAAAGCAATTGCCCGTGCCCGTCGATCTTCTATGCGGGTGATGAAGCCATTATGACGGTGCTTCTGGACACAAACATACTCATCGATTTTTTTCATGATCGGCCGCGTTCGGTTGCCCTCCTCAAGTCGCTTGCTGAAAGCCAGTTTCGGATAAGTGTTTTGACTCTTATGGAAATCGTCCACGGGGCATACAAGACGAAGACACCAGATCGCTATATCAGCGAATTTAAAGACTTTCTTACAGATTTTAGGGTGGAAATCTGGTTGGTGGATGAAGAAGTATCAATGCGTTGCGGCGAGTTGATGGCGGTTATGGAGAACCGCGGAAAATCATTGGGCGTGGTTGATGCGCTTTTGGCGGCAACCGCTCTTTTTCATAAGTGTCCGATTGTCTCAGGAGATGCGGCGTTTGGAAAGATACCAGGACTTGACGTGTACGTCGCCCAAACATAGAGAAAGATGTTTTTTTTTGAGCCTGTTTCCGATCAAAGGTAGGACGTTAAAACTTTTTTTACATCGATATAATATTGACCAAATCTATCTTTCACGCCGTCTATTGGAGGGTAGACCATAAAAAGGTCAATCTTATTTAAATATTTTTTCTTACAAAGACTCAAAAGGGTACCTATTACATCTTTATTAGGCCTTATCTCTAACAAGATTTTTGCTAAATATTTACTTGGGTCTAAATCACCAATGAATCTGAATGGATTATTCATCACTAAGTCGCGAGCAGTAAATGGTATGTCATCTACTGGAAAGTTGCTTTTAACTGCCCACCAGGGGACAGGATAGTCTTCCGGTCGTGAAGGGTCCAGGTTGGCGAGCCCATAGAAAGTGTCCAGTTGAATATCTGCAAACCACTCAGGACTGAAACCTTTCCTTCTTCGGTCAACTGTTGTTATTACAGTGCGTTCAATGGGAAAAGGTGGACGATCAGTAAATTCAATACTCATATAATCTCCTATTACTATGAGCTATGATAACTATTTATTTATCTTTTGTCAAATAATTACAACAGAAATACTTGACAAACAAGTAAAATATAGCTAAAATGAAGCTATATTGATATGTTGTAACTTTACAACAACACTACTATGTTAGAGATATTTTCTCAATTTCATCTTGACCAAAAAGAAACTGGAGCGTTTTTGGAGCTCGTCAAACTCGGGGCGAGCCCCGTGAGCGTATGGGCTAAACACGCAGGGATCAACCGCTCTTCCATGTATGTGATTGCCGACCGGCTCATGTCAGCCGGGCTTGTAACCATATTTGCCCATAGGGGTATCATGCACGCACAAGCGGTCGCAGTGTCAACGTTGTCCTCGCTTCTTGAAAAGAAACAGAAGGACATAGAGGATGCAAAACGGCTCCTTAATGCAGGGCTTCCGGAGTTGCAAGCATTAGAAAAAACCAATGCCATCGTGCCTGCCATCAAGTTTTTTGAGGGGAAGCACAGGGTCGAAGTGATGTATGAGGAAGTAGTCAGGGAGAAATCTTTTCGAGCCTTCTTTCACCCTGGCCGTGTAAAAGCTATCATGCCTGAATACTTTCATAAAATCCCGCAGGCAATAAAATCAAATGGGGGACGTGCCAAAGAATTATTAGTACGCTGTAAAGAAGCCGTGGAATACAAAAAATTGTACGCATCTGCCAAGCATAACATTTCACTTTTACCCCAGGGGATTACGTTTTCTTCAGATACGATAATAACTAATCAGAAAATTTATCTTGTTGGCTATGGAAAAGATACTGTGGTAGCGACTGAGATTTGGAACAGCGAACTCGCCCAGACGCAGACCGTGCTTTTTGATCTTCTTTGGGCAACGCACGGGAGGTAAGTTGCAGAATGAGGCGGATTTTGGGATAATAGCCACTATTATTATGTCAAATATCACCACCGCAGATTTTAGCAAAGGCATGTTCATCGAATATAAAGGTGAACCGCATCAGATAACGGATCTTCAATTTGTCAATCCTGGTAAAGGCTCGGCGTTTGTGCGGACGAGATTAAAATCGCTCAAAACCGGCAAAGTACAGGAGTTTACCTTTAAATCAGGTGAGGGAGCTATCGAAGTGCCTGTGGCGACACGCGAGATGCAATATCTGTATAAAGAAGGAGATGTCTATATCTTCATGGATAATTTTTCCTACGAACAATTCAGCATTTCTGCTGCCATGCTTGGAAATTATGTTCATTATTTAAAACCCAACGATACGTATCAGATATTGGTCAACGGTGATGATCCGGTGGGTCTGCGGTTTCCCAAAAAAGTTCACCTCAAGGTGACAGAAGCAGATGATGGGGCAAAGGGAAATACGGTAAGCGGTGCGACGAAAACTGTCGTCGTCGAGACAGGAGCCGTTGTTACCGTCCCTCTTTTTATCAAACAAGGAGAAACGATTGCCATCGACCCTGAAACAGGCGCGTATTTGGAACGCGGGTGATTGACAAAAGATGAATGAGAATGAAAGAATAAACCTATGGACGAAACCCTTCCCACAAGTCCTTTGCCGATTGAAGAAACACCGGAAATTACCGTTCCAGTTGAACCTCCTCAGGCGTTGCCCCAAGAAAATTTTCTTCCAAAGAAAAAATCAGGATCCTGTTTGGGGACAATAGGAACGATTATTATATTTCTGGCATTATTTGTCGTTGGCGTGTGGCTGAGCAGTTTTCTGCGGCAATTTATTCCGTCAGACACAAGCTCGCAAACACCCAACACAACAGCTCAAGAGACGCCGGCCCCCACGGGATTTTTGGAAAATTCAACTGACCCGTATGCGTCATGGAAAACATATCAGGTTATAAGCGGTGTAACAAAACAGCCTATTGCGGGCGTAAGCTTCAAGCTCCCGCCTGATGTGTTATCACCGATTTGCGACGGGGCGGGTTGTGCATCGCAGGGAACATATTTGCCCGGAGGAAGCAGATTTACTGTAGCGCCTCGGGGAGCCGGTCAGTCATTGCGGGATTTTCGGGGGTCGGCGATTAGTGATGTAAACGGAACTACCTTTATGACGAAGAGTGTCGTTATTGGAAATAGACCGGCAACGGAATTTACCGGAACATTTACGGGTAGTACGGTTTCAGGATATGTTTTCAGCAGTATGCGGGGTATGATGATAGAAATTACCAATACATTGTCTTTGGAAATAAATCATTTTACGCCCAATGGCATCACGTCGGATTTTGTAAAAGATGATGCACTATTCGACACAATTCTCAAGACTCTTACATTTTTAGGCCCGACACCAACAACTGCGACTTCGTCAGGATATTAAACGGGCCACGAGGTAATAATGAGTGGCTTTTTATTTTCATTACTCAACTGTCCATAGATTTCCTCAGTCACAAAGGGCATAAAGGGGTGGAGGAGTTTGAGAATTTGGAAATACACATGCCGGAGTACTGCGTTGGCCTGAACGTCTCCCTCTTTAAATCGATTTTTATTTTTTTCAATATGTACATCTGCAACACGGTGCCATGCAAAATCATAGATTGCTTTTGCGGCGTCTGATAATCGGTATGAATCCAACTGTTTAGTGACTTTTGCCGTCAGCATGTTGAGCTCACTGATGATCCGTTTGTCCTGTGGATTTTTTAATTCCTTGTGCATTGTTTCATCGTAGTTTCGAGTTTCTTGATTCATTTCTATGAATCTTCCTATGTTCCAGAGTTTGTTGGCAAAATTGCGCATGCCGCGGATTTTATCTTCAGAGAGAGCCTGGTCATTGCCGGCAGCAGTTCCAAAAATCAATGCGAAACGAAGTGCGTCGGCGCCGTATAGATCAACCATCTTGAGTGGATTGATCACATTACCTTTGCTTTTACTCATCTTCTGGCCTTTCGCGTCGCGAACAAGTCCATGGAGGTAAACTGTTTTAAACGGCACGTTTGAGGTCATGTAAAGCCCTAGCATGGTCATACGGCATACCCACCAGGGAAGTATATCGTACCCCGTCTCCATGACAGAGGTGGGGTAGAAGTAAGGGCTTGCCCTGAGCGTAGCGAAGGGCCATTGACCGGAAGAAAACCATGTATCAAACGTGTCGGTGTCCTGCGTCAGTTGATTTTTTCCACACCCTGAACATGTAGTTGGCGGTACGCCTTCCGTTATCGTCCACGCATTGCAATCGTTGCATTGCCACGCCGGAATTTGTATGCCCCAGACAATTTGTCGTGATATGTTCCAATCGTGGAAATCGGTAAGCCAGCGGACGGCATGTTTTTCAAACCGCTTGGGAACAAAAGTAATTTTTTTATCTTTAATTGCTTTTATTGCAGTATCAGCAAGCGGTCGAACTTTGATAAACCACTGTGACATAGGAAGCGGCTCTAATACTGTGCCGCATTTATAGCACGTTGATACGGTGTGGGTGTATTTTTCATCAACATGGTCCATCATACCTTGCGCTTTCATATCTTCAACAACCTTTGACCGTGCAGCCTTTACCCGAAGTCCGGCATATGGCCCACAGAGATCGGTGAGTTTTCCATTAAACCCTATGACTTGTTTCATGGGAAGATTATGACGTTTTCCAATTTCAAAGTCGGTCATATCGTGAGCGGGAGTTACTTTGGCTACTCCTGTGCCGAATGCAGGGTCAATTGCCTCATCGCCAATAACAGTAAGTTTGATTTTATGGAGTAGTCCATCTATCTCAATTTCTTTTCCAATCCAGTGTTTGTATCGTTTGTCTTTTGGATTCACAGCTACAGCAGTATCGCCGAATTTGGTTTCCGGTCGGACGGTCGCAAGGACAAACGGGCCGTATTTTATGTAGTAGAGGGGATCGGTTTGCTCCACGTGTTTGACTTCGAGATCTGAAAAGCTTGTACCGCATTTGGTGCAGTAATTTACGAGCCGGGTGCCACGGTATACGAGTCCGTCGTCGTAGAGTTTTTTAAATGTTTTGAAGACAATCGCAACGATTTTTGGGTCGAGGGTAAAAATATTTCGGCTCCAATCGAGGGAAAATCCTAATCGGCGAAGCTGGTTTTCCATGATGCCGCGGTTGGCGTGGACGAAATCCCAAATATTTTTATACAGTGTCTCGCGATCAAAATCAAAACGGCTTTTACCTTCTTTTGCTAAATGTTTTTCGTACACATACTGTGTTTCAAATCCCGCGTGGTCAGCGCCCGGAAGCCAGAGTGTGGGATCGCCTTTCATCCGGTGGTAACGGATGAGAATATCCTCAACCACGTACATCGCATGGCCTACGTGTAAATCTGCATTGGCATTGGGCGGGGGTAAAAGAATCGTAAATGGGGGTTTACCCCGAGCTTTGCGAGGGGCAAAATATCCACCCTCTTCCCAGAGTTTATAGATATTCTGTTCTGTGGCCTGTGGATCGTATGCTTTATCCATGAAGCTATTGTAGCGCGGAAAGACGCATGAGGGCAAACTCTTTTTAGAGTTCTTCCAGTTTGACGCTTTCGACGGCTTTGTCTTTGACAAGCTCAAGGTAGCGTTCGGTGGTTGAGAGGCGTTTGTGGCCGACAAGTTTCGAGAGAGTCGTAATGGGAGTTCCCGCCATGAGATGGTGGGCGATGAAGGTGTGGCGGAGGTCGTTGACCTTTGCCCCTTCAATACCGGCAATCCGGAAATACCGGTCTATGGCAGTTCGAATGTTTCGGATGAGGAGCGGCCGGCCGGTTTTGGTAATAAAAAGTGCTTTGCTTTGCCCGTCAATTGCGGGTGCCCGTACTCCCAGATAGTGCTCAAGCGCGTCTTTAGCAGCTTTATTGAGGGGGACATTCCGTTCTGCATGACCTTCTTGGGCGGCAACATGAAGTTCAATGCCTTTTTGATCTTCTACAGTCAGATTAGCAAGTTCACCAATCCGAACGCCGGTTTGTAAAAATAATTCGACGATGGCATAGATGCGGACATCACCGCGGCATGCGTCACGGAGAGCACGATATTCAATCTTTGATAGGATTCGTGGAGGCTTGACTTCATACTTCGGGTGTTCTATTTCGATCGCTGGATCAGAGGTTATGATACCGGTAGCTTTTAGGAATCGGAAAAAGGTTTTAATTGAGTTAATTTTTCGGGATATGGACTTCGGAGTGTAACTATCGCTTGCGAGCTTCTTTAAAAATGCATCGAGTTCATCACGGGAGATTTCATCGATCGACTTTTTACCCATGTTTCCCAAAAATGAGATAACTTGTTCGATATCTTTGCCATATGCTACGATGGTGGCACGTGCGCGCTTCCGGGATTCCAGATACTGGGTAAATTGGATATGTGAGTCTTTGAGAGTAACAGACATGTTGTATATTTAGTTGGCAGGTTTGGACCGATCTATCAACCCAGGAAGCTAAAGATACCCTATAATATCATGAAAAAAGCTGGT
The DNA here is from genome assembly GCA_964355625.1 of uncultured Gammaproteobacteria bacterium. GTDB lineage: Bacteria > Patescibacteriota > Microgenomatia > UBA10105 > UBA927 > CAYHEJ01. The sequence goes on along the minus strand of CAYHEJ010000028.1, from coordinate 1,017 downwards.
TTGCAAGTACCTGCAATCGTGCGACTCGCAATTGCCGTCACCTGCTTATTTGTAAGCATTGGGCTTTTAGGCTCGATCATCGGCCATCTGCGGCGAAGTGATGTGGTCGGAGAGCACAGGCAGGTACTGCAAATAGAACAGAAACGCAATCAGGAGCTCAACGATCGCCTCAAAGAAGCGACCAGTACGGCGTTTATAGAAAAGCAGGCACGCGAAAAACTTGGTCTTGCCCGCGCGGGAGATACGATCGTTCTTATCCAAAGTCCTATCCAAGCTCAACCGATAGGGGTGAGAGTAGGGATTGATCGAGTTTCCCGTTGGAAGAGTTGGTGGAGATTGTTTTTTTAGTGCCAGCGGCAGGGATCGGACCTGCTACCCTCGCCTTATGAAGACGGTGCTCTACCAATGAGCTACGCTGGCATGGGTATCATTGTACAAAAATACGAATGATAAGGCAATATGTACAAAGTTTACCTATTGACAAAGTATGCAAAGTTGTCTTACGATAGCAGTGTATGTTACAAACAATTCCTATAAAAGATACCAGAAATCGGCTTGCCGATCTGATAAATCAAGTAGAAGTAGGAGGTAAGTCATTTATTATTACAAAATTTGGCAAGCCCAAAGCAATGTTGGTACCGGTAGTCACAGACAAACGCAGACAAACCGGATTGTCTGCCTCTTTTGGTATATGGAAGAATCGGGAAGATATGAAAAATCCTGAAAAGTGGGTCAGAAAGATCCGGGCTCAGATGAGCAGACGCTATGAGTAGCTTTCTTGTGGATACCACTGTTTGTGTAGCACATATTCGTGGTGATAAGCTTGCGTTTCAATTTCTTAAACAATTCTCGCCTTCTATTTCTGCGGTGACGCATGCGGAGCTCATTCAAGGATGTCAAAATAAACACGATATTCGGGCTGTTCATGCGATTCTACGAGATATTGCAGAACTCCCATTTACCGAGTCGATTACCAAAAAAGCGCTGTCGTTGTTTGAGACGTACAGCTTGTCTCAT
>CAYHEJ010000027.1:0-7959 GCA_964355625.1 uncultured Gammaproteobacteria bacterium | reverse complement strand
CATCTTCTGTCAAGGCATCCACTATATGCCCTTAAACGAAATATTATTTTTCCAGAGGTCGAATAGTGAAGGCAAAAACTCTCCGCCAATTGGCGGAACTGAGTATCTGCCCCACTGTCCGACTTAGATTCTTGACTAGCAATTACTGGATTCCAATTTTTAAATTGAAATATTAATTACTTGTTTTGAGAAATTTTTTATATCGGAAGATATACATTTGAAATTACACAAATATTATTGTTTAAGTTATATTTGCTCTTTACTCTGTTAACACTGCCTGGAGGCATGATTAACAGAGTTATATTTAGTTGTTAAAGTACGGATAGAAACCAACTTACCAGCCCCTATCTAGTAATTAATTTCTAATATTTTTTAAATTTAAAATATACCCCGCCCTATCTCACAATTGTTTATTCGCCATCTGTATTATCTGTACGATCTGTCATCTGTGGTTTTTTTCTGTTCCAGCGACAAAAAAACCCGCCCGAAGCGGATAATTAGATAAAATAAAATTTCCCATTTTATCTATCCGCTTGTTCCCCTCTCATTGGTGTAGTGATTTTCCATAGACCTCTTTTTAAGAGTTTCTAAAATGATATTAACGAATTCCATTGAGGATGTCAAGACTTTAAAATTGTAATTTGTCCGTTAGTGTAAAAAATTTAAAGTTTATCTTGATAAGGTTTGGTCATTTGGTCAATGATTCCTAATTTCTTTAAGGATACTATGTGGTTGCATTACATAAAGTAAGGAGGTGAGTATTATGCAGATGAGAGGAGAAAAAGGCCAAATTTCAGTTCGCGACGCCAGCAAGAAGGGAGGAGAAACAACAAGCCGAAAATATGGACCTGAATTTTATCATGAAATAGGCACAAAAGGCGGACATAGGGTGAGGGAACTTATCAGGAGAGCAAAAGAGACAGAAACGGGAGGCGGAAGAGGAGGCGGACGAGGTATGGAAGAGTAGTTTTAAACCCTGATACGATATTAATTTTGAAATGAGGTGGAAGAGAATGGCAGAAAAAGGACAAATGCCGGTCCGAGAAGCAGGGAGAAAAGGAGGTGAAACAACGAAACGAGAATATGGACCGGAATTCTATCATGAGATAGGGAAAAAAGGAGGAGAAACAACTAGAGAAGAGCATGGACCGGAGTTTTACCATGAAATTGGAACAAAGGGAGGGCATAGGGTGCGTGAACTCATTAGAAAAGCGGAGGAATCCGAGGAAATGGGTAAAGGACACAAAAGAAGCAATTCCGAAGAGGAAGAATAATAATTCTCTTGCAAATAGCGAGATAGAAACGAGGTGATTAAAATGCAAATGCAAGGAGAAAAAGGACAAATGACCGTACAAGAAGCCGGAAGAAAAGGCGGGCACAAAGGCGGCCGAACAACGAGCCAGCGATATGGAAGGGGATTTTATTCGGAAATCGGCCATAAAGGCGGGCAAAGAGTCAGGGAGCTTATAGAGGAAGCGAAGGAAATGGAAGGCGACGAGAGTATGGGCGGAAGAAAAGGAAGAATGAGATAGGAAATGGTCATTGATTAAAAGCTTATATAAAACAAAAAACAAAACCAACCAAGAAGTGCTCTTCTTAGTAAAATAATATATTAAAAATCAAAAAAAGGTTGATATGAAAAAAGTCCGATCATATTGAGAGGACTTTTTTCTGTTGCGGCTATTTTGTATTTAGATGCAATTATCAGACAAGCTCTAAGTGAAAAAGTTTCAGATTCTTCGATCTAAAATCGGATTCAGAATGACGATACGGGGGCACAAGCAAGTTCGAATGTTGACCAAAAAGTCATTTTACATTATAATGAAGCCCGAATGTACCCTTGGGAGGATAGTAATAATATGATTTATGCCGATAACACAATCGCCATAAGCGTCGGTGATTATCTGAAGTACGGTTGCCCCAGCTGTGGCTACTTGCCACCAATCTGTCTCCGAGAAGATTGGACATTGATAAACGAGCTTGGCGATATTGGGATATGCCCTTGTTGTCGAACATTGTTTGTCGTTACTGAGCAAGAAGCAGAAGAGGGTAACGGCAAACCTATAAACAGTGGCCTAATGCTTACAGTCGAAGGCTTAAGATCATTCAGCCCCAAGCTTCTTCCCCATCCGCGAAAAGAGACCCCGTACAACCAAGAGTTTGATAGTCAAGTGGGGGACATGGACGACTTACCGGGAACATGGCATCTTCCAGTAGATACTGGAATCCAAATAAACGCCGCTTAGCATCCTCAGCTAACAGCAAACATATACATCACGCATCCCCGCGTGATGTTTTGCATTTTTAGCCAGGTGAAATAATAATGCGTATACTTTTTCAACGGTCGTAGTTTTTTTATACGTTTTCAAGAGGATATACTTTTTGGAAAATTCGCTGTTTAAATAATTTTACGACTTAAAACTATCGAGCACGTCTTGTAATCCATAAACAACATCAAATTTTTTCAACTCTTTTGGATCAATCCACTTGAATTCCGTATGCTCCCAGTCCAATTTTACATCCGGTTTTTCATTAAGCAGAACGAGAATGGGGAATACATAAAATATTCTATCGATCTCTTCATCTACTAATTTAAAATAGGGGAACGCTTTTAATTTTGAAACCTGATCAGCGTTTACTCCTGTTTCTTCTTCTAATTCTTCGAGCGCCTTCTCTCCTACACTTTTTAATTCGTCAAAATAACCGGCCACAACATTCCATCGACCTCGGTAGTTCCCTACTCTGTCGCTTCTTTTGAGCAAAAGAAACTCCCCCCGAAACATCACAAAAATGCTCAAGACAGCCGCTTCATCTGAGTTTCGGTAGTCAATTCTTCCATCAGGAAATTTTGGCAATTTCTTGGCAAAATTTTCCAATATTTCATACATTATAGTTCCAGGCTTTCGCCGTTTTTTAATACTCTGGCGATTGGAACCTTACTGGCAAAATCATCTACATTTACAGGATAATTTGGATTGTCAAAGTGAATTGGAATAGCAACTTTCGGATTAATTTCTTCGATGAATCGGACTGCCTCTTCCACATTCATGACCACAACGCCACAAATCGGCACAAAAACAATGTCGGCATAAGGCTTTTCTTGCAGATAAATAGTGTCGCCGGGATGATAAAATTTATCGTCGATCAAAAAGCCGATCACATCCGGCTTTGGTTTGCCATTTGGTAAGTCACCATGAACAGATTTAATTCCTTCTATTTTTATGTCGTCAATCTCAGTGGATTCGCCCGGCTGCAATATTTTGCATTCAATATTTTCCTTATCCAATTCTGCTTTCACTTCCGAATTGGAAGCAATAAAAATATTCGGATTTATTTCTTTCAATACTTTGGCAACTTCCGGCATAAAATGATCGCCATGAATATGAGTAAATAATAGAATATCAATCTTGCCCCAACTTTTCGGTTTAAAACTTTCGTTATAGCAATAACTCCCTGGATCAATTAAGATTCTTTTATTTTTGTAATTTTCAATTAAAATTGCCGATTGAGGATATTTTGTAATTTTCATTTTTCTCCTTGATTTACCTTCAAACTTATCATACATTCCCCAAGCCTTGTTCATCAATAGTATAGATGGATATTTATGAACCTGATATATATTAACTGACTCGCCCAAGTCAACCCGAAGGGTTCGTAGCTGAACAGGTTTCTTTAGTCGGGGCAACTCTCCGGGAGCCGGCTATCATTTCAGCCGGCTTTTCCATTTCATAAAAATAATAAATATTTTAGAGAGAAGCGGCGCCCGAATCGCTCGGGCGCCGCTTTGATTTCATGAGGGGACTACCCTCAAGTGAGTTCACAACCGGTAATTCGCCGGTATGCTTCGCGATACTTCTCCGCCGTCTTCTCGACGATCTCAGCCGGAAGCTCCGGGGCAGGATAGGTCTTATCCCATTCTCCCATATCGCATAAATATTGCAGGTAGTCCCGCACGAACTGCTTGTCGAAGCTCGGCTGGCTCTCACCCGGTTCGTAAAGATCGAGCGGATTGAAACGGCTCGAATCGGGAGTCAAGACCTCATCGCCGAGCATCAGCGAACCGTCAGGAAGACGGAAAAGCTCGAACTTCGTGTCGGTAATAATGATCCCGCGCGCCTGAGCGTACTCTCTCGCCCACTGATACAACCTCAAGGAGAAGTATTCAATCCCGACGCCGTCGATGTAGCCGGCAAGTTCTCTCGCCTCTTCCGCGCTAATGTTTTCATCATGCTGCCCAATGTCAGCCTTGGTCGATGGAGTGAAGAACGGACGAGGAAGTTCCTGCCATTCCATCATATCTGGCGGCAGTATCATACCATGAAGATTGATCGAGACGGCATATGGATCTGCTTCTTGAAGTTCTTTGTACTCCTTCCAAGCTGAACCAGCCAAGTAGCCGCGAACTATCGCTTCGATCGGCGTTGGAACGCCCTTCCTGCACAACATGGAACGGCCATCAAGCATTCGTCCATATTGTGCTGGATCTTCGACGCCGGCTTTATCCAACGCATCCATAATTGAACCGAGATCATCCGCGACGAAGTGGTTCTGGATGATATCTCCCGTCATATCGAACCAGAACCGGGACATTTGCGTCAGTACCTTGCCCTTGTCGGGGATGCCCGTTGGCAACACGACGTCAAATGCCGACAAACGATCCGTGGCGACCATAAGCAATAAATCGCCCAGATCATACCTGTCCCGAACCTTGCCCGAGGTCTTTATTAAACCTGGGATGTTCGTTTCTATAACAATCAAAACACTCACCATCCTTTACATAAAGTACGCATTAAGCGCCTGCAACTTTTATACAACGTTTTTCCACGCTTGTAAACTCTCCAGTCTAATTAAGCCCCCTCATAGATCTTGACAAAAGTCAAGCAATATAGAATAATTACTATTACTAATAGAGGAAAGGAGGTAAAAAAAGTTGCGAACACTGTTGGTCGTTTTTCTCTGTTTCACTCTTTCCGGTCTTACCGGAACTGCATGGGCAAGCGAAGAAGGCCGCCGCAACACGCGTAACGCGTTGATTGTGGCAGCTGTAGTGTTGACTGGCGCAGCCGTCTACGCTGACAGCAGGGTTGACCAGCACGGTGATCGCGGCCAGTACTATGACCGCTACGATCGCCGCGACGACTATGACGATAACCGTCGTTATTACCGCGATGACGATTACCGTGGTAATAACCGTTCTTACCGGTACCGCGAACAGCCTCGCTGTTCGGAACGTGAATCGTATCGCGAATATCGGTACGATGAGCGTCCCCGCTCCCGGTCGTACTCTCGCTCGAGCTGCGAGTCTCGACCGCGCTACGGCTATTCAAACAGCAATAGCTGTGGTGGCGACTCCCCGCGCGGTTACGGCCATTCCGGCCGCTGGCGAAGATAGTCCTATCATGAGGTGATAATACACCTCGACAATCCTTGGGAGCACGGCTATCATTTCAGCCAAGCTCCCTTTCTTTTTATATGCATCGGAAGATGAGAATTAAAAACAGTAAAACCTCAATGTACACCTCGTAGGTGTACATTTTGTGGTCAATCAAACCTTGCGTTCATCACTTTTTTGTTTATCTAAATACTTTTCTACTCTCTCGATGTGATGCAAGGTTTCGTTTTTTAAATTTTCCATCACTTTATGCGCCGAAGGAGAACTGTCGGAAAAAATATCAAAATAACTATGTTCAATAAAACTATTTTCAAAATGAAGGGTCTTTTTGAGCGCCCCCTCTAAAGACACATCTTTCTTTGAATTAATTTCCTCTTCTATGGTTTTTAGCATATTTTTGATCTGAGACAATGTTAATGAACTCACTTCAAGTACACGCGTATCGCAACTTTGCGACAAAGCTCGAAGCCACTGCGCATGAACAGTTTCTTCTTTGGATAGCTTGATCCAAAACTGGGAATCAGGATAAATGGCCGCAAATTTATGATACAAGCGCGAAAAAGCCTCTTCATTTTTAATCATCAGATCGATAATTGATTTTGAATTCATCATGATCCTTATATATTTTATCTGCCTTTCTTGAAATACATTGATATTGTATTGCAAAATCAATCCCCCTCGCAAATTTTGAGCTTGTGGTGAGCGTTGGTCGAACAAGAACTGTCCCCTTAGGATTATCAGGGTGTTTCCAAGCTATTGAAACATGGAAAATGAAACATGGAAAATTTACAAAAAGAGTCATTATGTGGTAATATAGAGCGTTCGCTAAGGAGGTGCGAACGAAAACAAAACCGTTTGACATTCTGAGAGTAGGAGGAAAATCGTGGACTTTGTAAGATTGCTTCATGGCCCCATTTTGGGGCTCATCCCTGCACTCGTCGTAATTATCGTCATTTTCTGGGCGATAGTGAAGTACGGTGAGCTGTCAGACAGTGAGATGCGCGACGTTAGAACAGCGCGCAGATGGGTGCTAGTTCTCGTGATTGTTGTGTTCAGCTGGTATGCCATCAAGATGGCCTCGGTCAATGTAACCTCGCGAGCGGTCATCGATCGCAGCGTAGTGGAGGAACGCAAGAGCACTCTTGAGGAGGATTCTCACAACCTTCCACTGAAAGTTGATGCTGATGGTAAGAAAATCGAAACCAAAGGAGACACAGGAAAGTGAAGATCAAACAGATTCTTCGAACAGTCGCGGCCATGGCGCTCTTAGTGGTAGTCGTTATATCTCTTACGAGCTGCGCTAAGATCGTCAACATTCCGCCCGGCTACGTTGGCAAGATCCTCACTCCCACGGGATGGGAATCGAAGATCTACGAGATGGGCCAGATGGACATCGGTGATTTCGACAATGAAGGACGTGGCAACCGAGCCGTTATGCTTGAAGCTACTTCGGTGACCATCAAGGAGCAGTTTAAGACGTCGGATAAGGATGGCGAAGACCATCGAATTATGAGCAAGGATCGCATCCCGCTCGTTGTCGACATCTACATGCAGACACAATTGCCTGCCGAAAAACGAATGAGAGACTCGATCTTCGCTCAGGTCACTCCGAAACCAGGAGCTGACGATCAGAGGGTTTTCAAAATTACCCTTGAAGAAGTTTACGTGCGCTTCGCCAAGATGACTATCCGAGGAAAGACAAGGGAGATCTTTTCGCGTTACACTGCCGATCAGGTGATGACAAACTACGAACGGGTGAACAAAGAGATCAAAGCAATGGTCTCCGATACTTTTACCCGCAACAAGGTCCCTCTTGACCTGATCGACGGACAGCTATCAAATGTGAAGGTTGATCCTAAGATATGGGACGCCATGAACAAGAAAGTAGCAGCTGAGAGCGATGTCAAGACCATCAATATGATTGGTGAGGCCATCCGCAAGAACCCCGGCTATATCCAAAAGTATAAGTGGGATCAACTCGAAAAGATCTCGGGCAAGGGCGTGACGATCATTGTAAACGATGGTGGCGGCCGAGATGTGGGGTACAACATCCCTGTTCGATAGCTAGATATAGACACAATCGTACCATTTTCATAGGACCGAGCGGCATGAGCGTTCGGTCCTATTCTTTGAAAGTGGGACCTAGTTAGTAGTTAGGGGACGGGTAGTTAGGGAACGTAGTTAGGGAACCGTTCTCTTTTGATCTCGATTTTAACCATTTATACGCCCTATTTTTCTATCAGATATCGAATAATTGTTTTCTGATTTTTGCATCCAGAGATGTCAAATATTCTTCTTCATGGGGACCAGCAAGCGAATAACACTGCTCTGCGACATAATTATGAAGCTTTTTTGGATCGTTGGTCCCTCCTTAGAGTATGGCTCGGTTACTTTATTTGGATCACCAATTGATGTAACAGTTAATACCTTTCGGTTTGGTAGTTTTGAAATTGTTGGAGTAAATGCTTTCATGCTTTCCTTTCCTAATGTTTATGGCCTCAAGGTGCCAGCAAAAACCTGCCAGGCTAAAATTGATTTAGCCACAAAGCTCAAAATAATGTAAGCGC
>CAYHEJ010000026.1:0-8354 GCA_964355625.1 uncultured Gammaproteobacteria bacterium | reverse complement strand
TCCGTTGGGATCTAGACGTCAGAGACCCGGGACGACCATCAGAGTTAACTCAACTACTTCCAGTTATTGCAGCCGATCGGGAAGCCGGAATGAAATGGAGTAAATTAGAAGAGAAATATGGTTTTCCATCCGGTACTATACAACAAGCACTGAGGCGAAATGGATTCAAAACGTAGGATGAACTTACGGTTCGAGGCGTTTTATCCAACCAAATTTATTTAAACCCTTATCATACGAATACACATCTGAAACGTCTTGATCTTTCATCAAAAACATATTCAGGCAATCCGTCCAATCCACTATATGTTCCTCATAAAATGCTAACACCTGCAGCAATATTTTTTTGTGATCGATATCAATATCAAGCATCAATATTTTTCCTAGACATCTCACGACATCTTTTTTAGGTAACTCATAAAACGACCGCAGCACCCACTCAACCTCAGAAACCACCAAGCTGGTAGTCACCAAATTATTCCCTGTATCGAGAAGTGTTTTACACGAATCTGATTTTTTACCAAATCGCGTGAAGATTTCTATAAAAATATTCGTATCAACGAAGCATGCGTTCATACTTTTTTCCCAATCTCTTTCCCTCTCTTTTCCTTGCAATCTCAATAACTTGCATTGTCGTATATTTTTTAGACATGGGATGATTTGCTAACATACCTTGCAGGCCATCCCAACCACCCTCTACCTTCTCAAGGGTGACCGTATTATCCTTCACTGTCGTCCACAGCTTACTTCCTTTAGTCAAACCTAATAGAGAAACGATTGACACAGGCAACGTAAGCTGATTTTTTGAGGTCAATGTCAGGAGCGTTGTCATACCTTACTTTATACTATATTCCTTACTTTTTGTCAATAACCTTACTTTATTCCAATAACCCTTTCATCGTTTTCGGAATTTGGTTTGCCAAATCCGTGGCATTAAAATACGGCCTAGGTTTATCTCTTTTGATCATCCAACCCAAGACGGACGTAGCCGTTTTTCCGGAATGCACTATCAAATCCAAAAATCAGATTGGTTTTGTATTCATCAGCACAAGCCATAACTAAACAATCAGTGAAGCTTACCGACGCTGCTTGTTTTTCATAAAGAGTAAGTGCGTTACTCCGTACCAAAGGAGTAATTTCAACGACCATAAACACTTCTGACTGAATAAATAAATGCCCAGCCCTCATCGCTTGATCTTTATGTATCTTTTTCCCTAGTATGTTTACTACCTCTGAAAATACTTCACCCGGAATGAGCATTGCTCCTTCTTTTCTCACGAACTCTATGCTTATTCTGTTGGCTAAATCGTGATTTTTGTCCGTAACGACTATCAGAGAAAATAGAGCGCTTGAATCAGCGATAATCGTAAGATTCATTATTCTCCGTAAAGGTATCTATCGTGATTTGTGGAAAGATCACGAGGACCTTTGGCTCCGATCTTAGATAATTCCAGAAGTGCGTTCCCCAGGGTTTGCTTTTTTTGCCGTATCAGACCTTTCTGAAGTAGCTCACGGACGACTTCCGCCGCTTTCTTCTGTCCCCGCTTCGCTTCAAGTTGGATACGGGTATAGAGATCTTCAGTGAGATATACTTGCGTTCTTATCATATGTTATATGTATAACATACGTTCCATGCCATGTCAAATCCGCCGCTTGAGATCTTTCATTGAAGCTGGTATCTGGCTAGCCAGATCCGTCACAATGATGTCAAAACGGAATTTAATGTTGATAAAGCCTCGGAAGCGTCTACAAAAACTAGAGAATTATTTTCCTACTGAGCCAGAATTATTTTTTCCATCCTCTGTTGAAAATCAGAGTCGTATAAACCCGGTAATGTCCCGGGAGTAGTAAACGCATGAATTACTTGAGGTAACAAAATTTGTTGATCTAGTAATTCCGGAGAAAACAATTTATCTCTGCTTCTCTCCTCATTTACCCTGGTTATCACATGATCTACCCCCTGCAGTTCAAAATCAAATCCGTTTCGCAAGCGCGTCGCATCTAGATCTAGATATCCGCGTGTTAATACACCGTCTTCCACATGAAATGCGACACTCATACCGCTTCTAGCCATTTGGAGGGGTATTGGATATGATATTCCAATCTCTACTTTAAATTTATCCGCCCTCACCGAAGGAGTGAGGTATACTGCTCCTATTTGACTGGAAAGATGCGCGTCATCGAAGATAGTTGCTTTTACTAATTGAAATACCGCTCTGTAAGCAGCATCTACTTCCCTAACGACCTCAGTCGTCCCGCTTATTCTCTCCCGAGCTCCCTGGGCTAGATTAAATCCTGGAATCTGTTCTAAAACTCCTATAAACGCAGCACTAGCAGTATCTGCCTTAGCATTTCTTAACTCTTGGTAAGCTTTCTGGATCATTTCTGGAACCGGCATTGATAACATTGGTTGATCCATAGTCATATCAATAATCCTTTCATCGTTTTCGGTATCTCCCCCGCCAAATCTGTAGCATTAAAATACGGGCCGACTTTTTCATAGAGCGCGTCGCCGGCTTTTTTATTTATGAAACTTCCGGCAATTGTCGAAAGGAACGGATCGTTTTTGCAGGCAAGTGCGGCGATGAGGCCTGCCAGCACATCCCCCGTCCCACCTTTGGTCATCCCTGCATTCCCGCCTGCAATGCTCCTGCATTGCACTCCGTCGCATGCAATATCCTTTTCTCCTTTCAGGAGCACGATGCACTGATATTTTTTTGCGACGCTCGCAACCTCTTCATTACCGAATACATGAGTAAATTCTCCATGATGAGGAGTCAGAATTGCATTTTTGGGAATCACAGATAGATCAAGCATCTGTAATGCGCCAGCATCAATCACCCACTGCTTCTTGGGATATTTTTTGAGTAATCCATTGGTTAACGACTCTGTTTCCTTATCACGCGTCATGCCCGGACCTATAAGTATGACATCGTCTTCCCCTATATACTCTTCGACCTGTTCCCGTAGAATCACAATGCCATTTCGAAATTCCTTTTTGGCTTTTTGTACAATCGCATTATTTTCCGGAACGGAACAGTAATGCACGAGATCAACGATTCTTGAAGCGACGGTCAAAGACCACAAACTCGCCGCATGAAAGAGATGACTGCCACCAATAACAAGAAGTCGACCATTTTGTCCTTTATGGGAATCCGGAAACGGTGTATAAAGTTTTTTGAGCTCGTCTGTAGTAACTTGTTTCATAATAAAATTTGTTGTACTGTCTTTGGGATAATGTGTATTATATCGCGATCTGCTGACGTTATGATAGTTTGTTGTCTGCCGATTAGATCAATAACAAGTTTTCTGTGTGCCTCGTCCAATTCTGAAAATATATCATCTAAAAGCAAAATCGGCCGTTCTCCGGTTTCTTTTTCGATATAAGCAAGCTCTGCTAACTTCAACCAAAGGATGGTAAGCCGCTGCTGTCCACGACTGCCAAACTTACTCATGTCCTTCCCGTCGATAAAGAACGTAAAATCATCACGGTGTGGTCCAACGAGCGTTGCTTTGGCCGCGACTTCTTCATTTTTGTATTGTTCTAATCTGCTTTCCGAAATAATACTTTTGTCATAAAAAAGCTGACAGCTGATTGCTGATTGCTGAAAGCTATTAATATAGTCAATAAATTCCTCCCGTTTATCCGTAATGTATCCACCGGCTTTGATGAGGAGCTGGTTCCAAAATGTCAGTTGACTCCGTGAAGCTGTCCCTTCATTTATGTTATCTAATAGTCGATTTCGTTGTCGGAGTCCCCGTTCAAAGGATTGAAGATTACGCCGATACTCCCGATCAATCTGCACAAGGACACTATCGAGATATTTTCTCCGCATACTTGGGCTCGCGGTGACCAATTCCAGATGTTCCGGCCAAAATAATACCGCCCGAAGATTTCCGACAAAATCTACCATACGCCGCGCAATTCCATTGACTAAATATTTTTTGAGCGGTGCGTGCTCTCCGTTCACTTCACCGGTCGTCAGCACAACCTCAAGCTTGATCGCATCTTCCCCTGATACTTGACACATGACACGTGATACTTCTCCCCCCCACTGAATCATTTCCCGATCAGCATCAGCGCGGAAACTTTTTCCCGTCGCCATGAGGTAAATGGCTTCAAGGATGTTAGTTTTCCCTGCAGTGTTTACGCCAAAAATAAGCGTGGCGTTCGGCGAAAACGTAAACGTTTGTTTTGTATAACTTCGGATCCGTTGAAGCGACAAACTGGAAAGTATCATCGAGCTATTTTAGCACTTAATTGTGGATTGTGGTGCCTTCGAACGGTTGGCCGTCAAGTGCCAGCGCAAGGTTTTCAAAATTATTTCCACTCAGTATTTTCACCGTCACCTCAAGGTCCTGGGCGAGTTTGGAGGCGACCGGATCAAACGGTGCGTTCATTCCCGGTACCCAATGGTCGCCAACCATCTTTCGATATTTTTCCCACGTAATATCTTGTATGGGTTTTGCGTCCGGATTGGTTCGGGGGTCTTTTGTGTATACGTGATCGATATTTGTGAGATTTATAACTTGGGGAATGTTGTAGTCCTGACAGAGGGTGACGGCGCAGTAATCGGTACTCCATCCCGGTTTCCAACCGGCCGCGATAGCTACCGGTTTATCAATTTTGAGAATCACTTCATAGTGTTTAATGACTCTGGGGTCGGCGATTTCCTGAAAAATCGTCCGGATCAGTTGTGCATTGAGCCTGGTTGCGTGAATCCCCAACCAGTCATTGTCGTTACTTGTCAGTTGTTGCCCAAGAACTTCCATTCCGGATTTAATATAGTGTCTTGCCTCGGCTCCGCCACCTACGGTAATAAAAAATCTCCTCTTTTTGGAGGAGACTTGGTTTCGGATAAATGCGTTAAAATTAATGAGAAATCGGGTATCAATACCGCCATTGGGGACCACAAGGGATCCCCCGAGAGAAAGAACAAATACTTCTCCTTTTATCGTCATATCGATGTAAAGTCACAAAAAAGCGCCATTTTGACGCCTATTTCTCCCTATCTTAGACAAAAGTCAGGTATTTGTCAATGAAAATATGGTATATTTCGTCTATATGGCAAAAATCACCACCATCCTCATCTGCGGCGGATCCTGTTCGGGGAAATCAGTGTTTGCGCGAATGTTTACCAACGCGTTTATCCTTGAGATGGACCATTTCTACTTCGGTAAGGACAAAATGAAGCCCCAACCGGACGGCTCATTTGATTTTGACGCACCAGAATCTGTCGACGTTGCCGATTGCGCACGGGCTGTTGCCGAGCTCAAAACCGGAAGTCCGGTGACGATCCCGATCTATGATATGAAAACAAGCGATAGAACCGGCACGCAGACAATTCAACTCAAACCCACTGATGCGTTTATCGTCGTCCCTGGAATTTTTGCCTTCCTCTCTCCACTCCGAGCGCTTGCTGACCTCAAAATCTACATCGACACGCCCCGCGAAATCCGTGTCGCCCGACGGATGATTAGGGATGTTGCCAAAGGCAGAAACGATATCGACACGCTCGCCTGGTCAATAACTGTCGAGAAAAATCATCAGAAGTATATCGAACCCATGAAGCAATACGCAGACCTCATCATCCCCTTCTCCTACAATCCGGTGGAGTTTATCGGCTAATTAAATAGCAGTTTATTTTCAGGCTCTCCATTGTTCAACGTCTATATAGTAATAACCATTATATGGCGGCTTTAACTTTTCTGATGGTCCCGGATATTTTACAACCTGTTTCCTTTGAATATCGATAGCCATTAGTACTAATTTTAATATTTTTTCCTTTATTTTACCGTCTAAATTACCTTGCAGTTTTTCATACTTCTGAGCAAGTGAATCAGCTACTCCCCGACTTTCGCTTCTCAGACCATAAAGCAACGTATCTATTATCTGAGGATTGATATGATTATCATTCAACAGATGGATAACCTTCTCATGGCGATACGCGCCTGAAAATTTAAAAACATCCGCTATTGCTCCTCTACTCACCCCTGCTTTTACAAGCACAGTTCTGGTCATGTCATCTTCTAAATCTTCATATGCTTGTAAATATGACTGAAAATCTCCTTCAAGAAATCCACGAATCGCATTATAGAGAAATTCTCCCTTATGAAGTAGCGCTCTGGAATACCGGACGTTTATCCACGGGCTTATTCCCTCAAACGATCCAATTCTTGTAAGTTCAAAAAGCAAACGGTTTAAATCGCAACTCGATTCATGTCCTTTACCATCTGATACTCTTGCATTAAATTCATCATTAAGCTTTTCATCACGTCCGTTATCGGTATAAAAATCACGATCAGGTCTCGTGAGAACAGTACGGGCAGCTGACAATCCTTCGGGAATGTACCCATCTAATTTGTCACCAGATGCGAGTACTCGAGTTATCAATTGGAGCGCTTCAACATCTTGCAATGTCCATTCTTGAGATCCTGTAGTTTTAAAAGATCCGTTTTTAATAGCTTCTATTGTTTTGGACATGATCGTATACGGAGGAAAAAATTCATAAAGATCCTTTCCTGCTTTGGCTGCCATTTTTTCAGCAGTCTCCAACAATTTTATTGGATCAAGAAGTATTTGTTGTAATACCATATCTTCCGGTTTCGAATGATTGCCGCACATATACACAGTCGCCCGCGTAAGCTTCTCATAATCCTTATCCGGAAAATGACCCTTACCGGCATATCCGCCAATGAATCCTTGAACAACATCTTTTGCTTCACTCATAACGCCAAGAGCTAGAAGTGCAGCCGCAGAGTCATGTCCTTCCTTTTGATTCGAATACACCTCCACTAAATCATGAAATCGAATCGCAAGATAGAGTGCTGGTACAAAATAGAGAAGATCCTCGCGATTACGGAGACTTTTATCTTTTGCAAATATTTCTTTAATAAATTTTTCTACTCTTCTGAAATGCGAGTACCCATGATCAGGATTTGTTTCAACTTTCATTAATAATTCAGAACAAGCCGACTGATGCAAAAACCAATGATTTATTGTATTTGATAATCTTTCACAGAATTGAAGATGATCTTCAATCTGTTTATCATGTGAAAAATAATCAGCGGACACAGCTCGAATAACTGCATTCAGTGCATGCGCGTCAAACACCATCGAAACGTGCTCAAATAATTTACCAAGTTCATTTTTCCCACCATGCAAACCAGATACATTTAAATAAGAATCTGTTGCTTCCGAAGACATATATAGTGTTTTTTATTCTTCCATTCTTGCCAGGGCGCCGGTATGTCTCGCCCATTCCCACATGGATTTCATAAATAGATATGACAAAACAAGACAAAAAATATTTAATACTCCCGCTATCCATAGACTCGTCCATAACGGCTCGCCCGTGGCAACTGCATTGCGTGCGGATTCAAACACATACGTCGGTGGCAGCATGCGTGCTATTGTTTGCAGCCAGGACGGTAATATAGACACCGGATAAAAAACGCCGACAATTGGTTGGATAATATAAATAAGCCCCCATGCGAGTGATTGCAAGCGCGTACCGAATCGCAAAATTATCCCAAGTGTAAACATACCAATGACATTTCCGAATAATATCAATAATAATAAATGAATCGGTAATGTTATACCGATTGAAAATATGGAAAAATGAAACGTAAGATATCCAACGATAGACAATACGGTAACAGTTAATATTTGTTTACATAATCCAAAAATCATGTGTCCTGCTATAAATTCTTCAATAGTCAAAGGACTCACAAACATACTGCTGAAACTTCGCGCCCAAACCTCCCAAAGTGTCCCAATTGCTATTGAATAACTCCCTGCTTCCATCGCATACCAAAGGATAATTCCCATCACCATATATTTTCCGAAATCATTACCTTGTAAATGGGAAAAATATACTGCAAGTCCTCCAAAGACAAATGCCTGTAGCATCGGAAACCAAAAAATGTCCATCCACGTTTCCATACTGTGGGTCAAATGATGTGAAGCGTGTAGTATGACTGATTTAATCCGTGGCCAGCGCATGGGCTCCTCCTTTGGCTACTGCCAAAAACACATCTTCCAAATCCGGCCGTTCTATTTCTATATCGGTAATATAGACGCCAGCTTTCGCCAGACCAAAAAGTACCTTTGGAATATTTTTTTCATCTAGCGACACCTCAACGATATGCGGTTTTACGATTGAGTGGGTCAGCCGCTGTGCTTTCAGATACGCAATGACTGGTGTTTCACTATCGTTATAGATTAATCGCAAGGTGGTGTCGGCGACCCGCCGGGATAATCCAAGCGGAGTATCGCTTGCGATAATCTTCCCGTGATACAGAAAAATCACCCTATCGCACAGCCTCGATACCTCTCCCATGTTGTGGCTTGTATA
>CAYHEJ010000025.1:0-8475 GCA_964355625.1 uncultured Gammaproteobacteria bacterium | reverse complement strand
TATCTATAGCATGAATAAATTGCGGTACCACCTGCGGGTCGTGCGAAAGATCGGCATCCATTTGAAGCAAAACATCAGCGCCCATCGACTCAACGGCATGCGTCATCCCCCGAAGAAGCGCTTTTCCCAATCCTTCTTTTTTCCCGCTAATAATAAAAACGTCTGTATGCTTTTTTTGATAGTCTTTCACTAACTCTTCCGTACCATCCGGAGAAGTATCGTCAACTATCAGATAGGAAATTGCATACCCGGTCAAGCGAGCGAGCACTTCATGAAGTGCATCAAGAAGCCGTATGATATTTTCCCTTTCGTTATAAGTAGGGAGTATAACAACCAATTTCATAGAGAGGCCCGAAAGCTACACCCGTTCACGCCAATAATTGAGGAGATCTTCCATGGTTTTGGTAAACGGTATTTCAGGCTTCCAACCGGTCTTTGCAGCAAATTTTGAATTATCTCCTAATAATACCGGTACATCGGAAGGCCGCATTCGCGCAAGATCAGGCTGTATATCAACTCTTACCTTTGAAAGTGAAAGTAATAATTTGAGCATATCGCCAATTTTAATAGTACTCCCTGTACAAATATTGTAGACATCACCAGGATCACATTTTTCAACAGCTAAAAGATACGCACGGACCATATCGCGGACATCCGTATAATCACGGCTTGCTTCAAGATTTCCGACATGAATGACCGGCTCCTGCTTACCCTTTTCTATCAGCGCGATCTGTTTGGCAAAATTTGATTCAGCGAATGTATCGCCGCGGCGGGGACCCGTATGGTTAAATCCACGAGTACGGACTATCCGCACTTTATAGGATTGAAAATACTGATATCCCAGATAATCCATCGCTACTTTTGATACTGCATAGGGACTCAAGGGCCGAAGCGGATTGGTTTCTTTAATGGGTAATTCGTCAGGAAGCACCAGCCCGTACTCTTCAGAGGAACAGGCTATTTGAATAACCGGATCAATCCCGGCCATCCGTACTGCTTCAAAGAGATTTGCTGATCCCACGACGTTTACCTCCAAAGTCACTGATGGCGATGCCCATGATGTAGGAACAAACGATTGAGCCGCAAGGTGGAAAATATAATCAGGTTTAATGCGCGTAATCGTGGCATAGAGACTATGCGTATCCATTAAATCCGCGTCCTCAAAGTGTAATTTATTTATAATCGAATCAATGTGATCTGTTTTACTTCTTGGCCGGACAAGACCATACACTTCATATCCTTTGGCAATGAGAAGTTCGGCCAAATGACTGCCGACAAATCCCGCTATCCCGCTAATGAATACTTTTTTTGCTGCCATAGTACCTCCTTACATCCTTCCTACACCATAATACACAAAACCCAGCTGTTTTACACGTGCAGGTTCATACATATTTCGTCCGTCGAATAGCACCGACTTCCTGAGCCCTTTGGCAATTGTTACTAAATCTAACTGTTGAAATTCATTCCATTCCGTCAATATAGCGACCGCGTCAGCTCCCTTTACCGCTTCATAGGCACTGGCGGCATAGGTTACCGTACGCGGAAGTATCTTCTTGGCATTTTCCATAGCTACCGGATCATATGCTCTAATTCGGGCACCGTGTTTGATCAACTCTCCGATAATAAAAAGCGACGGCGCCTCCCTCATATCATCCGTATTGGGTTTAAATGATAAACCAAGTACGGCAATGGTTTTATTTTTCAAGTCGCCGTCAAAATGACGAAGTATTTTATCAATAAAGTGCATTCCCATGTATTTATTCACTTCATCAACAACTTTAAGAAGCTTAAAGTCATATCCTTGACCTGCAGCTATGGCTATAAGGGCTTTTACATCTTTTGGGAAACAACTACCGCCGTACCCAACGCCCGGATAGAGGAATCCTCGCCCCAAACGATGATCTAATCCTACCCCGTCAAGGACTTGCTCAGCATCCGCTCCGACCTTTTCGGCTAATACCGCGATGGAATTGGCAAATGATATTTTCGTAGAAAGGAGCGAATTACTCGCGTATTTAATAAGCTCGGCAGTTTCCACATTGCATAAGACCAGTTTTCCTCCGATAGGCTTATGAAGTTCCTGCAACAGTTCACTCGCCCGATTTGAAGTCGTACCTATAACGACCCGGTCCGGATGAAGTGTGTCATCGATCGCACTCCCTTCACGCAAAAATTCAGGAACTGAAGCAATAGCAAAAGACGACCCCTCCGGCTTAAATTTTGTCAACATCTGCCCAACTTTTAGATTGGTTCCCGGCGGTACGGTACTTTTTGTGACGACAACTTTGTAGCCAACCAGAACTTTTGCAATACTCTCGGCGGCTTGATAAACGCTGGTAAGATCCGCTTCGCCGCTCGGACGCGGCGGCGTACCCACGCAGATAAAAATTATGGAAGAAGGGGTAACTGCTTCTTTATAATCTAAAGTAAATAGAAGCCTGCCGGCGTCCACATTGCGCTTGACGAGCTCTGAAAGACCGGGTTCAAAAAACGGCGCGACACCTTTTTTAAGAAGCTCTATTTTTTCTTTGGTCCGACCGACCACCCACACGGTATTTCCCAAATCCGCAAATACCGACGCGCTAACCAACCCCACATATCCATGTCCCACAAACGTAATAGTCATACGTAGATGATATCATATTTCCTGACTTTTGACTTGGCGAAGTCCTTCAGTAAACGTCCGCATGGTTGCTCCCAACGCACAAATTTTGTCATTTTTCAAAACCGCGTATTGCGGGGTAGGAGCCCGGTTCTGAAACATCCGGATAAACGACGCCGGCTTCACAAGTGTTTTATCGCAATCAAACGCATCAGCGATAGCAACTGCAGCATCAAATGGCGAGAGAGCGTTATTTCCAACCACATGATAGATTCCGCGTGCATTTGTTTGAATCAACAGCCGAAGCGCCAAGGCGATATCATCGATAAACGTTGGCGTAAATATCTGATCAGTCGGCGCCAAAACCGGTTGATTGCTTTCGAGCTGTTCCAGCATTTTATGAACAAAATCCTTTTTACCGATCTGGTGGGCCCGATACGGATTGGAAATTCGTATCACGAGCCCCAAATCTCCTAAAGCCAGAACCCGTTTGGCTCCTTCAGACTTAGTTACACCATACCAACCAAGCGGATTCGGGACATCATCTTCGGAATATTCAGATTTTTTCCCGTCAAATGCGTAATCAGTATCTACATACACGAGCTTTTTTCCTGAGGAACGGCAATTTGCAATGATGTTTTCCGTGGCAAGCACATTTACTTTCCACGCCATGCTTTCTCCTCCCAACCGCCTTTCACTTTCAGCTCCCTGCACATCAGTATATGCGGCAAAATGAAACACCCACGGCGCATCGGAATGAGCAAAATAAGAATCAACACTTTCTTTTTTGGTAATATCCACTCCCGTCTCGAGGCTTAAATTTTCAAAAGAATATTCCGGGGATAATAATTCAACCACCCTCGATCCGACAAGTCCAGAAAGCCCAGTGCCCAAGATATTCATTGTTTCCACCATGATTCATGCTTTATAAACCACTCGATCGTAAGGGCGAGATACGTATCAAAATCTTTCTGCGGCTCCCATCCTAATTCAGTATGAATTTTACTCCAGTCCATGGAGTATCGCCGGTCGTGACCGGGCCTGTCTTTCACGAATTCAATCATGGAGTCATCTTTTCTCATATATGCCAATATTTTCTTCACAACAGTAAGGTTGTCGATATCTTTCGTCAATCCACCAACACAATACGTTTCACCAATGCGTCCGCGATCCAAAATGAGTTCAATTGCGCGACAATGATCTTCCACGTATAACCAATCCCTCACGTTTTTTCCATCTCCATAGACCGGTACTTTTTTTCCTTCTAAAAGATTCGTAACAGCCAAAGGGATAAGCTTTTCAGGGAATTGATAAGGACCGAAGTTGTTGGAACAATTTGTAATCGTGATCGGAAGACTGTACGTATGGTAATAGGAACGTACCAAATGATCAGAAGCTGCTTTACTTGCTGAGTAGGGACTCCGCGGATCATATCGGGTCGTTTCCTGAAATTTTTCCTTAGACCCTAATTCAAGAGAGCCGAACACTTCATCTGTTGATATATGATGAAATCGTTTTACCCCTGCCCGGAGTGCAGCTTCCAAAAGCACGTAGGTTCCGACGATATTTGTCCTGACAAAAGGCGAGGGGAAAGTGATGGACCGGTCAACGTGACTTTCTGCCGCAAAATGAACAACGGTATCAATACTCTTGATTGCCTCTGAAACTGCTTTCGCATCGGTAATATCGGCCTGAATAAACCGGTACCGTGGATTTTCAGCCACGGTCGCAAGATTTTCTAAATTTCCTGCGTAGGTAAGCACGTCGATATTGACTATATCATCCTCAGGATGCTGTCCCATCCAGTACAGAATAAAATTACTACCGATAAATCCTGCCCCGCCTGTAATAAGTAATTTCATAGTTACGTAATATCTTTATTTGTTATTGGGACGCCCTGCGCCCAATCGTATCCGATATCCGGATCATTGTAGGCAATTCTACCTTCTTCATCCTTGGAATAGATCCCGCTTGTCACATAAATCAAATCCGCCGGCCCCTCTATGACTTTGAGTCCGTGTGCAACTCCTGCAGGCACTTTAATTACTTTATTTGGTCCTTCATGACTCCCGAGGATAAATTCGTCCAATTCCCGGTAAGTTTTGGATTCTTTCCTCGCATCATACAATACCGCTTTTACCACGCCTCCTGCGACATACCACCAATCTATTTGAGTTTTATGTACATGCCATGCTTTTACCACCCCGGAGTTCATATGAGAGTGAGAAAGTTGAGAAAACCCCTCTTGAAAAAAATCATCAGAACTCCGTATGATCTCTTCAAAATATCCCCGTTCATCAGGATGCTGTACTAGCTCTTTTATTACTACGCCATCTATCACAGTTTTCCCTCCCGAACTAATTGTGCCACTTCATTGTTCGCCCGAAGTAGCTCGTCATGTGAAGTCCCTGCGTCAACCCACCAATCGATAATCTGGCACTGCAGTGTTTTCTTCTTCAGATAACAATTGTTCAAATCAGTGACTTCTAATTCTCCCCGACCGGAGGGCGCTAAATTCTTTATATAGGAAAACACGTTGTTGTCGTACATATAAATTCCGGTCTGGGCAATATCCGATTTGGGATGATCCGGCTTTTCTTCCAAAGAGATCACGTTACCATCTTGGTCCATTTCAATAACCCCGTACTGCTTGGATTCGGTGTCACGGCGAACTCCAAAAATCATAGCTCCTTGACCTTGAGATTCAATTTTTTCTAGTGCCGGACGTAAATCGAAGTTAAAAATATTATCTCCCAAAATTACCAATATGGACTCACCCTGCGCAAACTCCTCGGCCAAACCGATGGCATCTGCGATGCCTTTCGGATCCCGTTGAATTGCGAAGTACAGCTTCAGATTAAATTCTTCTCCTCCCTGGAGGAGATTTGCAAAATGCCCTGCGTGATCAGATGAAGTGGTAAGCAATACTTCTTTTATCCCGGCTTTTGCCATAGCTTCTATCGGATAATAAATCATCGGTTTATTGTAGACAGGCAAAAGATGCTTGTTTGTTACCAATGTAAGCGGTCGAAGCCGTGTAGCCAATCCGCCTGCTAATATGATACCTTTCATAATAAAATTAGGTTCCTAGAACAGTCGCCAAGAGTACTATCGCGATAGCTCCCATGAGCAAATATTCTACCACAATCTTCTGATGGAGGTCTTTTTGCAATGCGTGATGTATCAAGCCCCAAAATACATAGAATATGGACGTAACGACACCAACAACTAATTGAAGCGACGTATTGGGCTTTACATAATAAAAAGTCGCAAATCCTCCAAGGAGAATTACCAACAACACAAAGTAGTGCAGAATGTGTATATGTTTCATGGTAGAAGAACTCCCCTCCCGGTCGTCATGGCGATAACAACAATCGCGCTAAGAAAAAAGAAATGAGCTATATTATGACCGGCGACACGAACGATATTTCTTCTGGATACGATCCATGCATCAAGTAGAAGCACCCCCATAAGTACACCGGCAAACACAAAGACAATGTCCCGAGTCAGGGTAGGTATATTTATCGCAGGATTTTTCGTAACGCCTAAAAACGCACCCGGCTGCTCTATAGCGAATGCTTGTTCTACAAGAACGGGCGCTTTCGTGGGCGCGGGCAGAGAGGCTATCCCTGACGTTGATGTCCCAAAAAATTGAACGACAAGCGTCGTTTCTTCTCCGTTGAGCTCCCCGTTGACGACCGCAAAACCAATCTCTTTGTAGCTCGGTTTGACAATATTTTCCCGGTGAGTCGGAGAGGCCATCCACGCATCAACGACAGCCTGACTTGTACTGAAATTTTTTGCTAAATTTTCCCCCGCCACGACATAGCGATACCCTGCTCCTGTAACAAAATCCCACGGAGTTGCGCCGGTCGG
This sequence comes from uncultured Gammaproteobacteria bacterium, assembly GCA_964355625.1. Taxonomy (GTDB): domain Bacteria; phylum Patescibacteriota; class Microgenomatia; order UBA10105; family UBA927; genus CAYHEJ01. Next base: position 1,997 of record CAYHEJ010000025.1, on the reverse strand, counting down.
GCTATTATGCGCCCAGTACCCTTTGGCAAACATGTCCTGTGCTTTCAGGGCGGCCGCTTGAGATAATTGCGGGTTGAGTGAAAGGGGTGCTAAGCCAGTTGCCTGGCGCTTCGCATTCGTATCACTGAGCAACTGTTCAACATGGATGTCCGTGGCATAGCCCAAAATATCGGGCATGCTCGTCCGGAGTGTCCGTAGACCAAAATTAAACAGAGCGAATATCAAGACATAGGCAAACATCGCATCCAGATGAAGAATTTTGGATCGATGGTTATTTGAGAGTCGCGGAATAAATAAATGAACCAATAGCTCAGTAATCGGCATATATATTTATCATACTCAGATATCGGAAAAAATACTAGTCAAATACCGAGAAGCGCCTCCAACATATGAGCAACCGAGAGTCCTACTCTTATGCCGGTAAAAGAGCCCGGACCTTCCATCACACGGATTTCCGAAATATCAGAAACATGCAAAGTGTGTGCATGAAGCAACTTTTCTATAAGAGGCAATACCATTTGCGACTTTTGAACACGGGATGTTGATACCTCTTCATGCCGCTGCCCATTATATTCGATGGCTACGCGCGCCGTATCCATTTGACTCGTATCAATATAAAGAATTAATTTCATACGCTACATGATATCTACTGCCCCTTGTCGAATAATACGATAGGGATCTCTTATACAGTCTACAACAGTTGAGACTTCTCCCTCTGAACATACACCCGGAACCACATAGTCTACCAATGCCACAAGTGCAGGATCTAAAGCCTCAAAAGTAAATGGGGTTGATGCTCCGTGAAAATTCGCCGATGGACCCAATATAGGTACTCCCACCGATTCAATAATTGAAAGTGGAATCGTATGATTTGGCATACGTAATCCTATAGATCCTCCATTTCCGCGGATAGGGGAGTGAATCAGCTTTGTGTTACACGGCGCAACGATAGTCAGAGCGCCCGGCCAATACATTTCCATAAAACGTCGTACAATATCTGATGGGTGATCGAAGTAGGTGAGTGCCATATCTATAGATGACACTAATACCGGTGTCGCCTGAGTCCTCGGCCTCTTTCTGATAGTAAAGAGCCGATCCACGGCTTGCGCATTATCTATGCGGCACCCTATGCCAAAAGCAGTATCCGTAGGATACAGAACTATTCCACCATCATTTATAATCTTTATTGCCTGTTTTATGACGTTTTGCATATTGTTATAGAATGTTTGCCGTCTTCCAATACGAAAAAATTCACATCAATCCGATCTTTAGGCAGTAAACTTCCCAACCGTTCTGCCCATTCAATAACCACGTACGAATGATCCTGATTTAGAATTTCAGAGATACCCACATCTTCCAGCTCTTTTTCTGACTGCAGTCGATATAAATCTATGTGATACAAAAAATTAGTTTTTTCCGGCATTGAATAACGTCGCACAATGATGAAAGTCGGAGAGAGAAGGCGAGTGGTAATACCCAGACCTTTTGCAAATCCTTGAGTAAACGTGGTCTTCCCGCTTCCTAGATCGCCATACAGACAACATATGTTGGTTCTTAGAGTAGTTGCCACTCTCTCGCCCAGCGCTGTAGTTTCTTGGGAATTTTTGGAAATAATTGATTGATGCTTATCCATGCGAATGTGGCTCCTATAGTGTCAATTATAACATCGCGGGGCCTGCCTTCACGGGTGGGAACGAATGTCTGATGAATTTCATCACTCATGGCGTAGCCAATAGTTATCAGAAATGTCACAATAGTCCGCCATGTTGCTGATCTTTTGGGATCCGTGTATGTAATAGCACGGTTTATCAATAGGTATAAAAAAGCATATTCCAACACATGCAGAGTTTTAAAAAATAGAAAATTGATCAGCTGCTCTTGGGAAACCTGGACGCTCGGCCGGCTCGATAAGAAAAAAATGACAAACATCCAAAGGGCCAGCGGCAGCCAAAAACGAAAAAATTTCATACATCAAGTATACAGTATGTTATTTTCTC
>CAYHEJ010000024.1:0-8814 GCA_964355625.1 uncultured Gammaproteobacteria bacterium | reverse complement strand
CCTATCTTTGCCGGTGCCAATATCCATACCGATATAGACCTGGCGGGAATCAGCTGAAACGAGTTCTCCATCAAATTTTTTGGCCATTTGAACTGCCAATGCAGTTTTCCCAGTCGCCGTAGGACCGCAAATGATAAGGAGTTTATTCATACTACACGTATGTTCCGTTTCGGAGATTTGTTTTGTTGATTAATTCTTCTATAATCAACCACCGTCGTTTCTTTTCTGTATGCGGTACATCATCGGTAAACGCTTTATGTGCGGCAGTCATTGGTCTGTCGGAATACATCGCGACATAGGCCTTGGTGAAGCCGACCTTTCGAGCCAACCTCACGGTATTGTTAAACTGTTCTCTGGTTTCACCAGGAAATCCTACAATAATATCCGTACTTATCGTAACTTTTGAGATTTGAGATTTGAGCTTTGAGGTTAGAGCAACATATTCTTCTACCGTATACCAGCGGTTCATTTTTTTGAGCATATCAGTATCTCCTGATTGTACCGGTAGATGAATATGGCGGGAAATTTTTGGATTCTTTGCAATAGTATTTATAAGTTCATCGGAAAAATCCCAGGGGTTGCTGGAAATAAAATCAATACTTAAAATACCTTCTATAGCACATATCTCACGCAGTAATTGCGGAAACAGCGTTGGTATCCGGAGCCTCCCTAAATGCTTGACATAGGTAATTTTTCGTTTTTTATCATTCTTGAGATCTGCTCCGTAGGAATTGACGTTTTGACCGACAAGAGTTATGTGTATATATCCTTGTTGGGCAAGCGCATGACATTCAAGTAAAACGTCATCAAAGGGCCTACTCATTTCGCGACCCCGCGTAAATGGCACAACGCAAAATGTACAAAAATTATTGCACCCGTTGCTAATAGGAACCCAAGCGTGATCTTTGTCCGGACGGATTGGGGAAAAATCAAATCCAACCTCTTCAATAGGTAAAAATTCATCAACAGAGGGCATCTTTTTTTTGAGAAGTGCAAGCATTTTACCGGTTTTTTCCCTCACCGCCATGCCGACCATGCATCCGGTGACAACAATTTTACACTTCCTCCCACGCTGTTTTTCTTGTGATAAATTATGCACAAGACCGTACACTCTGTGTTCTGCTTTTTCCCGAATCATACAGGTGTTGATAATAATATCGTCAGCACCTTTCATAGATCGAGAAACTTTATAACCCCGCGACTGATAATACGATGCTAACCGCTCACTATCTGCCTCGTTGGCGGCACATCCGAAAGTTTTAATGTAATATTTCATCTACGTACGGATTATACCAAGATTTGCAAGTAAAAAAAGCGTATAGTAGACTACTATTACAGCATGAATAATGCACAAAAGCCACCTGTATCGGGTCCTACAGTTCGGTTGGAACCAGTTCCGGAAAGCATAATTGTACCGCAGCCGTGGTACCGGCGTATTTTCGGACAAGTGATCCGTACGGATACCGTATGGAAATTGAGCATCGTAGCTCTCATGATCGTCGGCGTATTTATCGGTAAAGCGATGCAAACTCCTCAGACGACCGTCACCCATGCTGCTGTAGGAAAAGCCAGGATATCCATTTATCCGCTTGAATCACAACTTCCGCCAGAAAAATCTTTTCAACTGTGGATGACGACTGATCAACCGGTTTCATCCGCTGACGTCACGCTATCGTTTGATCCGAAAGCCATCCAACTCAGCCGGAAAATCACGCCAAACGCAACTGCGTCTATCGATGTAACATGTACCAGCTGGACAAAAGCAAATCAGACAGGAATAGTGGAATTCCATGTAAAACCAAAAACAAAAACCAAACCTCTTACTACCGGAACGATGCAACTTGGCACTTTTTATTTTACTACGACCAAAGGGACGACATCGACATCCGCAACGATTATGATCAGTGAAGATAAAACGGTCGTTGTAAATCAGGACTCCATTCCATTTACACTCAATACGACAAACGCTTCAGTAACACTCAAAGAATAAATTTCTCAATCACCACGGCCACACCATCTTCATATACAGTTGGAGCGATAAAATCCGCGATTGCCTTGAGTTCCGGTACGGCATTACCCATGGCAATTTTCAGTCCGCAGGCCATAAGAAGAGGAAAATCTACGTATCCGTCTCCGACCCCAATAATATCTCTTGTTTTTATATCTAATATGCGCGCTACTTCGACTACCCCATGAAGCTTTGATGCAAGCGCATCGGTAATATTTATACTCATAAATCGCTTATCCCAACCCGTAAGCTTATGAACCATTACTCCTTGAAGCGGCTGGAATTCACTCACTAGTCCCTCGAGCCGCGATGGCTCAATCTCAGGAATATACACACTCAGCACCTTATCAGGGACAGTACCTCCCGTATATTCCACATCTTTCATCCCGTCATAATAATATCCCATGAGAGCATTTTTTTTGCATATCGAATAAATATTTGAGATCACTTCCCGATTCATACATATTTCCTGAATAATTTTATTGGTAACGGGATCGTAAATTTGCGTACCGTTTGAAACAATACAGGGACCTGATAATTCCAAATACTTCATGATCGGCAGGGTATCGATAAGAGGTCTGGCCGTGGCAATGCACACATGAATGAGCTTCTTTGCCTGTGCTATCGCGTTGGCGACCCGTGGAGTCGGAAAATTTTCTCTTCCGTGGACGACAGTCGTATCGTCCAGATCCAATATGATGGCTTTATATTTCACTACTTTTTTCCAACAATAATTTGTGCATCGAAGGTTACGCTGTCTTCGAGCGTGGCCGCTGAGGTTCCTAGAGAATAGGAATCTTTTAAATCTTCTTCCAGAAGCGGAAGATATGCTTTTTTGGCTGATTTTACCAAAATCTCTGTTTTGTCATACGTGTAGCTTGGAGCATTTCCGGTATCAGCTACAGTGTACCCTTTATCTTCAAGGGTTTTTTTCATTTTTGTTGCCGCACCGGCAACACCTCCACCGTTCAACACTTGTATGGATAAAGATCCGCGTGATACTTCAGCGGACGTCGGAGTGGGTGTCTCTTGCGGAGTGGGTGTTGGCTTGGAAGACCCTTTTTTTCCTGAAACAAGAAGCAATGCTCCTCCGACAACTAAGCAAACAACGATCGTACCGATCGCCCATAAAAGCAATGGGTGAGTTTTTCGATTAGCAAAAACCGGTTCTTGTTTTTGAAATAATTCATCCACAAGAACTTTTCTCTTTTCATCTGCTTCCTGATCCTCCGGAACGACTTCTTCAGCAACCACTTCCACCACCTGCGTGACCGGAGGTCGCTCTTCTTTTACAACCGATTCTTCTAACGACACAGGTACAGCGACTTCTTTCTTTTTGACTACCATATGTTTAGTGTACACAATATTATCAAATTTGTCATCTAAAAACCAAAAAGGATCCCGGTGTAACACCGGGACCCCTCTGTTGGTCGTTCAACACATTTACCGAACTACTTTTTTCAATGCCTTTCCGGCGGTAAATCCTGGTGTTTTTCTGGCCGGGATATTGATAGGCGCGCCGGTCTGAGGATTTCGGCCTGTCCGTGATTTCCGGGATCGGACCATGAATGTTCCAAATCCTGTCACGACAACCTTGTCTCCTTTTTTCAGTGCATCGGTTATCGAACTAAACACAGCTGCTACTGATTCACGAGCTGCTTTTGCAGTCAAACTTGCTTTCTTTGCAACGACTTCGACGAGATCTGCTTTTGTCATTTTTTCTTTCACCTCCTTTGGGGCAGAGGGATAGAACAAGCTGAAATTTTTCTTGTCCCGTACTGACGAGATCTATGAGGAAATGTAGTTAATTTAGATTACTCTGTCAATATATCAAATTATTGTTGATGGCTATTTTGCCACTTCAATCGCACGGAGTTCACGGATCACGGAAATTTTTATCTGACCGGGATACGTCAATTTTTCTTCAACCTCTTTTTTCAACTCCTGTGCCATGATGGTCGCTGTGGCATCATCAACTTTTCCTGGATCGACCATCACCCGGAGCTCACGACCTGCTTGAAATGCAAATGATTCCATAACGCCCTTATGGGCTTTGGCGATCGCTTCCAGATCAGTAAGCCGTTTGACGTAGTCATCATGATTTTCATAGCGGGCGCCGGGCCTACTGCCGGATATAGCATCAGCAATATACACGAGCATGGATTCAATAGATGTAAACGGTGTGTCTTCATGATGCTGAGCGACACAGTCCACGACCTTTTGCGGCATGCCGTATTTCCGCAGCAGTTCAATACCAAGGTCCACATGGGTACCTTCCTTGTCCATGATGACCTTACCGATGTCATGGAGCAAACACCCGAGCCGCACCGTATTCACATCTGCTTTTGTTTCGCCTGCAAGAGCAATACCTATTTTCGTTTCTTCAAGCGTATGGGCTATCATGTTTTGTCCATAGGAGAAGCGATATTTAAATTTCCCCAAGTGCGCTACAAGCGGTGCAGGTAAATTATAAACACCGACTGCGTGACACAATTTTTGTCCCTCTTCAAACATGATGCGTTCGAGTTCTTTTTTTACCTGCTCGATGAGTTCCTCTATACGGCCCGGCTGGACGCGTCCGTCGCGTAATAACCGTTCGAGAGTAATGCGGGCAATCTCGCGTCGGACTGGATCAAAACAGGAAAGACGGATGACTCCTTCTTCGTCAAGATCTACATCGACACCGGTAACCTGCTCGAATGTTCTAATATTGCGGCCTTCTTTTCCGATGATACGACCCTTCATCTCTTCATCAGCAATTTTCACGACTGAGACCGTATATTCCGGTACATAATCCGTAGCTCCGTGGCGCATAGCATCGATAAGTATTTCTTTGGCTTTCGTATCTGCCTCTTCTGTGGCTTTATTGTGTGCTTCTTTTATTTCATGAGCGACTTCTTCTTTCAGTTGTTCACGGACCGCTTCAAGAATGATGTTTTTTGCTTCTTCGCGGGTGAGATGAGCAGCGCGTTCGAGTTTAGCGATCTGTTCCTGTTTGACGCCATCAATCTCTTTGAGACGAATATCAATTTGTTCTTCATACAGCTTCAGACGTTTGTCCCGTTCATCAAGTGCTCCTTCACGTCGGTCAACGAGTTCAAGTTTCTTCCGTGCCTCATCCTCGCTTTCTCTGCGTATACGTAGAGCTTCATCTTTTGCCTCCGCTACGGCCTTTTGCGCAAATTTTTCGGGTTCAGCTTTTGGCTGTACCGTAGGCGCTGGAGATTTTATCGACTTTCCTTTTTTAGATTTTACGAGACCTGAGAGTGTTTTTAATACATCAAACATAGATACCTTTCTATTTATAAATGGGAGACAGCACGGAAAATCCCTGTTTTATGTTACAGGGATATATGTAGGAGCTAACAAAAGTATAAAATGATTCATAATCCTACAAAATTCGCGTTGTTTCCTACTTTCAATTATAATCTTTTTTCCCTAACCCGTCAATAATTTTTCTAATAGTGCCGGAGGAAAACCCACGTTGAGCTAAAAATGTATACACTTTCTTTTTTTGCTCACTTATAGGCTTTTGAGCCCATAGAACAAGCTTTTTTTGTATAACTTTTTTCGCTCCTTCTCCCTCGCCACTACTATCAAGTATCTCTTCTATTAGACTCCGCGATATTCCTTTTCTCAATAGTTCTGATTTCAAAGCTATAATACCTTTAGGCCGGAAACTATTTCTCTGCTCTATCCACCATTGGACGAATTTTCGGTCATCTGCGTAGCCACATTCTCGCAACCGCTCTATAATCCGAACTATAGTTGCAGAATCTATAGTTTTTGACCTACCTATTTTTTTTTCAAGAAACTCTGTTATTTCCCGCTCACTTCTTGGCCGAAACGAAACGAACCGATACGCCGCCTGCAGTAATGTTTCATACATAGCAAACAATTACTCATCTTCCTCAACGAGCGCGACCTTGGGATGAACTACTCCTGATTTCACGACTTTCCAGATCGCATCGAGGATCTCTTTGGCAACCTTGTGATTTTCTTTGAGATACAATTTGGATGCCTCTTTTCCCTGTCCCAACATTTGCGTCCCGTGTTTGATAAATGCCCCTGATTTTGTAAGGATGCCAAATTCCAAGCCCACGTCGATAAGTCCGCCTTCTTTAGAGACTCCATCATGCATCACGTCAAATTCCGCCACACGGAACGGCGGAGAAACTTTATTTTTTACCACGCGGACACGGTGTTTACTGCCGATGACTTTGTCTCCGTCTTTGAGACTTTCTATTTTTCTCGAATCCATCCTGATACTCGCATAAAATTTCAGCGCCATCCCGCCGGTGGTCGTCTCGGGATTGCCGAACATCACGCCGATTTTCTGACGCAATTGATTGGTAAATATCACGATGGTCTTTGATTTAGAAATGACAGCGGTAAGTTTGCGGAGTGCCTGAGACATAAGACGGGCGTGTACTCCCATCATGCTATCGCCCATTTCTCCCTCTATTTCTGCCCTCGGGACAAGAGCCGCCACGGAGTCGATAACAATCACGTCAATGCCCCCGCTTCGAATAAGAGTCTCAGCGATTTCTAATCCCTGCTCGCCGGTATCCGGTTGAGAAATAAGAAGATCATCAAGCTTTACCCCCAGGATCTCTGCCCATTGCGGATCAAGCGCATGCTCAGCGTCTATAAATGCCGCAACGCCGCCGGCTTTTTGTGCTTCGGCAATAGTGGACAAACAGACAGTTGTTTTCCCTGAAGCTTCCGGACCGTAAATCTCAACTACTCTTCCTTTTGGAAGTCCGCCAACTCCAAGGGCTAAATCAAGAGCCAGGATTCCCGTGGGAATAACATCAATAGCCATCCTGTTTTGCGCCCGCTCACCTAATTTCATGATGGAACCTTTTCCATACTGCTTCTCTATTTGCTCCATGGCAAGCTGGATTGCTTGAAGTTTTGCATCAACTGGCATAAAAATTCTCCTTTCAAAAAGAACTGGGGCAGATCTTTGAAGTTCATCCCATTTTTACACAAAGAATGGTAGAATACAAGGATGCACTATTGCGGGGCGTAGCTCAGTTGGTAGAGCACACGGCTGGGGGTCGTGTGGTCGCACGTTCGACTCGTGTCGCCCCGACAAGATGGAAAAAATCTCTGCTCAAAAACAAAGTCTTGTTCAATCTCTTCGGCGAAAAGGCCTAAGTCATCGAGACATCTCTCAACACCAAAAACTGATTCTTCGTTCATATAAAAAAAGCATCGGCAAATTTTCACTGGATGAGAAGAGACGCATATCCTCAAAAGGCGGAATTCAAACACATAAAAATTACATTCCAACCTACTCAAAAAAGAAACTTATTGACTTAATTCAGAAATTTGTTCAAATAACCGAAAGAATTCCGACTAAAAGAGAATTTGTAAAATATTATGTACCTGTACTTAAAGTTTTTAAAACATGGAATAACGCCATAAAAGTGGCTGGATTTTCTCCAAATCCTGTTTTATTCGCCAAAAAATATATTGCCAGAGATGGACATAAATGTGATTCTCTCGCTGAAAAAATTATTGACGATTGGCTTTATGCAAGAAAAATATCACATTTAAAAAATGTGCGATATATCAACTCCAGATATACTGCCGATTTTGTCGTAGATAATACGTATATAGAATTTTTTGGACTTCAAGGACAACTAAAAAGTTATGACGCTCTTATGAAGAAAAAATTAAAGCTAATTAATGATAATAATTTTACACTCATTTCACTTTATCCTGAAGATATTTTTCCCACCGTAAAGCTCAAAGAAAAACTAAAATCTGTATTATAAGCCTCAACTCACTGTCCACACTGCGCCTTTATCCTGAGTCTTTCCGAAGGACTCACCCCTGCCTGCCGGCAGGCAGGCGCCGCGCTTCCGAACGTGTTGGCTCGAACAGGAGAAATCTTCACTGATTTTTCCCCAAACGACCCCGCAAAAATTTTTCCGAAATTGAACTCATACTAATACATATATGAGAAAACACAAGACAACAAAGAGGATCAAAAGCGAGTATTATATTTATGTATGCCAGAAATACCGATAGAGCCACCTTTACCACCAATACAACCCCCTGCTCCAAAGCCGAAAATTAAACTACCTGTAAACTCTGAACCAACAATTAGTGCTGATCAGATGCTAACAGCGTCTGCAAACGCTGACGGCTTGCCATCTGCGATGAAAAATGAAACAAGTGTGTTATTAACATCGGAACCTGTTGGACACATAACAATTGCGGAAACTGCAATTGGCGATGCAATTAAAACGGCAACACAAATAGAACAAAAAGTTCGTGATGCTTTTGGTGAATATCCAATTGCCACTCAAAGAGGAATTGTCCAAATAATTGAGCAACAAGGGAAAAATTGGAGACGATTAAAAGAAAAACCTAATGATATGGTATATAAAGTTGCAGTAGAAACTGGAAATGCGTATGCCCCCAGCATTCCAAGTACTGAAATTCCAAAGCGAGAATTATCATTTGACGAAGCACAGGAACATCAAGCCTTTTTAAATTCACTTGAACCATTTAAGCGCTCTAATACCTTTGGCACTCCTTTTAACGATCTACCAAACACGAGATTTTATTTATCGCTTCAAGATTCTCCTGACGTTATCCCAGTAATGACTGAAATGACCCAAAGATTGATAGAGTTGCAGAAAAATGGTCTTATTCCATTTTTTCAATATAAATTCGATGATAGTTTTGATGAAAAAAATCTATTAAGATTTGATCCAAGCCATAGAGATAAAGGAGCTTCACCAATCCTCTATGTGGCCGATAAAGACATAGAATTGGTGGGGGAATTA
>CAYHEJ010000023.1:0-8844 GCA_964355625.1 uncultured Gammaproteobacteria bacterium | reverse complement strand
GTATCGCAACCAACTGCTCGAGCTGTCCCGCGAGCGTTCTATCCAGCACCCAATCACCTATTTGAATTTTCATTCCCCCCAAAACATGAGATTTTACACTACACTTCAGATCTACCTCATGCCCGACTATTTTGGCAAGACCTCTTCCAATTGAAAGCTTTTCCGAACCACTGAGAAGGACGCTTGTATCGATGTGAGCGACTTTCTCTTTTTTAGCCTGATCAGTCACACGACCCAAAAATTCCTGAACTTTAGGAACCATGATCTGAGATCGTCCATCCTGTCTCAGATAGGTAACGACTCCTTCAACAAAACTCCGCGCATCTTTAGTCAACATTGTACTCATAGAGCTCCTTGATCTGCTTTGCGATAAGCTTGTGTTTCTGTTCGTTGGATAAAAGAGAGCCCAAAAGCCGCTTGGTCATTAGAACGGCAAGCTCTATGGCATTTGCTCTCACATCCTTTTCCATTTTTGATCTGACAAGCTCTACATCGGCTTTACCCTTCATTACTATCTGTTCCGCCTCTTTGTGAGCTACCGCTATAATTTCTTTTTCTTCCTCTTTTGCCTGCTTCCGGGCTTCTTCAATAACTACCTGTGCCTCTTTGCGCGTCGTTTCAAGCATTTTTTGTTTTTTTAGCTGAAACTTATCTTCTTCTTCGCGCATTTTTTCCGTCATTTTGAGCCCTTCGGCAATCTCATTCTTCCGCTTTTCAAGCATCTCAATGATCGGCTTATATAAAAGCTTTGAAAGCACAAGCAAAATGATTACAAAATTTACAATTTGCGCCAATAACAATTTTGGCTCAATACCTAATTTATCCATATGTCCTTTCCCTCTTAGACAAATTTGATTATAAGACCGGCAACTAATGCATAGATAGCAATAGCTTCCGCAAAAGCGACACCCAAAATCATGCTGGTCCGGATCTCACCTGCTGCCTCCGGATTTCGACCAATCGCTTCGAGCGCCTTTGACGTCAAAAGGCCGATTGCCAATGCCGGCATACCTCCGCCGATAGCAACGGTTAATCCTGTCATAACTAATTTAATTGAAGCTTCATCCATTTCGCTCACCTCCCTTCGCTCTCCACTCCATGAGATACTGCAAGATTCAAGAATACCGCAGTTAACATAGAAAAAACAAGAGCCTGAATAAATCCGACAAATAATTCCATCATCAAGAATGGCAGCGGCACGATAAATGGCATCAAAAAGGCCATGACCGCCAAAAGCACTTCACCGGCAAATATGTTGCCAAACAAACGAAATGCGAACGAAATAATGCGCGATAATTCTGAAATAAGCTCTAATATCCCCAGAACAAAAAGAATAGGATCTTTAAAATTAATAAATTTTGATGCGTAATGAAACCCTATGACGCTAAATCCAAAATACTGAATCGAAAAAACTGCGATAACTGCCAAAGCAAGCGTGGTATTAAGATCTGCAGTAGCGGCCCGAAGAAGAGGCACAAATTCATGCTCATGGAAAAAGCCTATCGTGCCGAACCCCGGCAAGAGTCCCATCCAGTTAGCTGTAATGATAAACAAAAATATTGTCGCAACCAACGGAAAAAACTTTTTGATGTGACTTCCGGAGACGGAGGCAAAAAAATCATGAAGACCGCCGACGAGTATTTCTGCCATAGACTGAATCGGCCCGGGTACAATTGCAATGCGACGGGTAGAGAGCCATGAAAATAAAAAAAGGCATCCCATCACAAGCCACGTTGCCAAAAGCGAATTGGATATTGGAAATCCTGCAATACTTCCTATCTTTTCTGCGGCTAGTGATATGGTCGGCATGATATAAATTAGTTCTTTCGATTCATGATGTCCTGTACCGTTTTAATAAATCCAGCTATCGATATGATTGCCCCAATCAAAAGCAATGAGAGGGTCGCATTCGGATACGTTGACCAACGTCGGTCAATATAGGCTCCGAGTAGCGCCCCTCCTGCAATAGGCAATGCTATCGCGTATCCAATTTGTCCTACAGACCCCAAATAATACCAGACCTCTTTCCCAATAGCAGCTTTGTTTTTCTTTTGACGCTCCGAATACGTTATATCACTCTCTTTTCCTAACTCCATTGTGAAACGTTCTTTTTTCATTGTAATAAATAGCTACAATCCCGTCAAGAGCGTTGCGTCGTCAACGAGAATTGTCAGCCGGTCATCTTTTTCATCGACTTTCCCGCTCACCGAAAGAATCTGATCTTGATTCCACAAGTCAAGCGTCCGACTGTAAATTTTGGGAAACACGACAATTTCTATCGTTCCGGTGAGATCCTCTAGTTTCACAAATGCCATTTCATGGTTTCCGGCCTTGGTAGTAATTTTTTTCACACCCACCACGATGCCCCCGACCGTCACCCGCTCACCGACCCTACCGGAAATAATTTCCGCTATTGGCGTACATGCTGAAGCTCCCAAAAGTTTGCGATGCGGCTCCAAAGGATGCATCGTCAGGTAAAATCCTAATAGTTCCTTTTCAAAAGCCAACAGCTCTGATTGAGATAACTCTGATACCGGAGGAAGAGCATCGGATAGGATGCTTTGGGTATCCTCTTCGCCGAAAAGTCCCACCTGACCGCTCGCCACTTGCTTTTTTTTCTTATGAGCCTGATCCAAAACAATCGGTAAATATGTCATAAGAGAAGATCTTGGACCAAAAGCATCCATCGCACCGGTTCTTACTAGACTTTCAAGCGTTTTTTTATTTACCTTTCCCACGTCCACCCGATGAATAAAATCAGACAAACTGACAAACCGTCCACCAGCGCGAGCAGCTATAATACTCTCAATAGCAGCGACACCGACATTTTTAATGGCGGACAATCCAAAACGAATACTTTCGCCCTCTATGGCAAATTCGACTTCAGAGGTATTTATATCTGGAGGAAGTAGCTGCAAGTTCGTCCGCCTGCACTCAGCGACGATGCTCGACATTTTGTCATCCCGCGTGGGGCCCGTATTAGCACGTGATTCGGCAGTGAGAACTGCAGTCATATATTCCACAGGATAATTTGCCTTAAGATACGCGGTTTGATACGCAATCATTGCATAACACGCGGCGTGCGCTTTATTAAACCCATACCCGGCAAAAGGCTCAATAAGATTAAATATCTCCTCAGCTTTATATTTGGTCAGACCGTTTTTAACGCACCCTTCAATAAACTTTTCTTTTTGTTTTTTCATTTCCGTCGGAATTTTTTTACCAACTGCTTTCCTCAGCTTATCCGCATCACCCCACGAATACCCCGCTAAAGTGATAGCAGTCAACAGTACATCATCCTGATACGCGATAACGCCATAGGAGTGCTTAAGAAAGTCTTTGAGGCGGTCATCCGGATACGTAATAAGCGAGGCGTTATGTTTCCTTTTGATAAATTCAGGGATCACAAGCATTGGTCCGGGCCGGAACAAAGCAACCATTGCCATGAGATCAAAAATATTCGTAGGCCTCAGTTCCTTGATATGTCGCCTCATACCGGTTGATTCAAGCTGAAATACGCCTGTCGTTTCGCCGCTTGCAAGCATTGCGTACGTTTTTTTGTCAGTCAGAGGAATCTTCTGCAATTCTACTGTTTCACCGGTCACCTGTTTGATAAATTTAAGTGCCTGCGACATGATCGTCAAATTCCGCAGCCCCAAAAAATCCATCTTGAGGAGCCCGACACCATCTTCTCCAACAGTATACATATCGTACTGAGTCACGATTCGTTCACCTTTGGATTCCCTCTGAAGCGGGGTGTATTCGACAATTGGTTTATCTGAAATTACGACTCCTGCGGCGTGTACGGAGGAATGACGGGCAACACCTTCAAGTTTCCGCGCTACATCCAGAAGTCTTTTGGTTTCTTCTTCACCTTGATAGGCGAGCGCCAACTCCGGCGACTGCTGGATGGCTTTATCGATCGTCATGGGACTTCCCTGAAACCCTACAGGAATCATTTTGGCTATCCGGTCCGGTTTTGCATACGGCATTCCGAGGGCCCGCCCAGCATCGCGGACTGCAGCGCGCGCCTCCATGGTACCGAAGGTAATAATTTGGGCAACTTTGTCGTTACCATATTTTTCCGTCACGTATTTTATGACTTCATCGCGCCGGTCATCGGCAAAATCCAAATCAATATCAGGAGGTGACGGACGGAACGGATTGAGAAACCGCTCAAAGGGGAGTCGGAAAAACAACGGATCGATACCGGTAATACCCAATATATAGGATATAACCGATCCAGCGGCCGATCCACGACCAGGGCCAACGGCAATGCCATTTTGCTTAGCCCAATTAACGAAGTCCTGAACAATCAAAAAATACGTCGAATACCCTTTTTTATTTATAATATCCAGTTCATAAGCTATCCTCTGGGTAATTTCCGGCGTAATCGATGGATATCGAGCGTCAACGCGATCATTAATCATCTTTTCCAAATGCGATCCCGATGTCTCTCCTTGTCCAATAGGATACTCCGGCAATATCCACTTCCCGACAGAGAGTGTGATGTCGCACATCTTGGCAATCTTGACGGTATTTTCTATCGCTTCAGGGTATTGGATAAAAAGCCCCTTCATCTCATCCGGAGAGCGCATATAAAAGTCCGGAGACGCAAGCATGGAAAGCGGCCGATCTTTTTCTACAATAGTCCTCTGGGTTTGCACACAAAGCAATATCTCCTGAGCTTCTGCGTCCTCAGCATCCACATAATGAATGTCATTAGTAGCTACGAGCGGAAGTCCTAATTTTCGCGATAGTTGCACTAATTTCTCATTTATCTCATCAATAACGGGTATATGAGGATGTTTTTGAATTTCTATATAGTAATGATCAGGACCAAATAACTCAGCATATTGCAGTGCTACTTTTTCGGCTTCAATATCTTCTCCGTTTCGAAGAAGACTCGCGACCTGTCCCTGAATACAGGCACTCGTACAGATAAGTCCCTCGTGATGGGCATTGAGAAGGTCCCAGTCGATACGGGGTTTATAGTAAAACCCCTCCAAATGCGCGATGGTCACGAGCTTTAATAAATTTTTGTACCCGGTTTCGTTTTTGGCCAGAAGAATCAAGTGATACGGATCGGTATCTATCTTGCCTTCTTTATCTAAATGGCTACGTTTAGCGACATACGTCTCAACCCCCAAAATCGGTTTGATGCCTGCGGCTTTGGCTTTTAGGTAAAATTTAAACGCTCCGTACATCGCGCCGTGATCCGTAAGCGCCAGCGCGTCCATGCCAAAAGATTTCGCCCGTTCAATCAGATGATCCAGCTTCCCAAGTCCATCAAGGAGGGAATATTCACTATGCGTATGAAGGTGGACAAAATCTCCCATATTTGCTATAATAGTTTCAGAATTACCACGGAAAGCGCCCCTTAAGGTTCGTCCTTCTGGGGTTCTTTCTTTTTATACGCCAATTTTTTCTTCAGATCTGAAACGAACGAAAGATACTCCGATGGAAAACGTTTCAATAACGCTGAGTAGCGTCTTTGACTAGGAACTAATAACTTAGCAAGTTTGTGTTTTTTTATTAAATAATCAACGAGGCAGTGAAAGTCTCCATCTCCGCTCACAATCACAGCCCTATCATAGTCATCTCTATCAATCATAGCTTGCAAAACTAATTCTGCATCACAATTACCTTTCACTGTACCATCTTTATATTTAAGCGTAGGTTTGAATATCAGAACGAAACCTTTTTCCTGTAGAGATCGATACAAATCGGCATGTGTTTCAATATATCCGATGAATAGATATGCTTTCGAGACGTGATATTTCTCTGCAAGATACACGCGAAATCTGGCAAAATCAAGAGACCAGCCTAATTCCCGAATCGCCAAGTTCAAATTTTGGCTATCAACAAAAGCATAATTTTTTTGTTGCGACTTTTTATTAAATTTAGCTTTCATTACATTAATAAATATTTATTAAGTATTACCCCATTGTCAGTACAATATCCATCTTTGATCTAGGTCTTTGCTTAAGTATAACGCAAAGTTGATTTTGGATACACCGCTAGTTCTTGACAGGGTGCAACCCTGCCAGATATGCTAACTATATGCCGCAGAAAAATTCCAGAAAAATCTACTACGAAAATGCTTTTTATCATGTATACAACCGAGGTGTCGAAAAGCGAAATATTTTTCTCGATCGAGACGACCATCTTGCTTTCCTCCACTTGCTAAAAACAGCGCTTTCTCCCGTACAGGGTGCAACCCTGCCACGGAACAGACGAAAAAAATTCCATGACAAAATAGATTTAATGGCCTATTGCCTCATGCCGAATCATTACCATCTTCTCTTGCGTCAAAAAACTATTTCCGGATTGACAGAATTTATCCGTTCGTTGTCAACATCGTATTCCATGTATTTCAATAAAAGATACCGACGTGTGGGTTCATTGTTTCAAGGTATTTTTAAGGCAACTGATATCAGGGACGAAAATTATTTGCTTTGGGTTTCGCGCTACATTCATCGAAACCCTCCTGATTTTCAAACGTATCCTTACAGCAGTTATGATGACTATCTTGGCAAACGCAAAATTGACTGGCTCAATACTAGTCTCCTACTCGATTTTTTCGAAAGTAAACGTATAAGCCGAGAGAAAAATTATCAGGGATTTGTCGAAAACGCTAAAGAGGAAAGACCAGCCGATTTCTCCGCTATCATTCTTGAACCGGAAAACGAAGATAATGAAGTTGAAGAGCGTCTACAAAAAGCCAGCGCCATGTTACGCTCCCATGGCAGGGTGCAACCCTGACATTCAACCCTCCACTGTAAGTTTTCCTCTGACTGGAATCTCTGGAACAGAAGGAGGTCGTATTCCGCGATCCATTGCTTGGCCCAATATGCTAAATTCTTTCAATATTCCTTCCACGTCTGCTCGTTGCTGTGGATCGGTTATATCTTTGAGGAAGTTCGACATATCCTCGTCGCTATACAATGTGGCGCTATTGACTGTCGGGTCACTCGCATTGAATATTGTTGTTCCCATAATAACTCCCATATAATCACCTCCTCAGGACAGAAGATAAATTAAATTATCAAACGCTTGATTATAGCAGATATCGCCTGCGCATCGCCATTTCCTTTTAATTGCCGTAAGACTTGCCCTAACAAAAATCCCAGCGTTTGTTGTTTTCCGTTTTTATAATCCTCTACCGCTTTCGGATTATCTTTGAGCACATGTTCTATGACGCTCTGGAGTTCCCTTTCGGGAATGCCTGTTGGGCTTTGCAAAAAGCCAGCCACCTCTTCTCTCGTCTTTGCTTTTTTGTTTATGATGATGTTTGCGACAATTTTTGGTGTACCCAAATTTGCAATTTCTTCAAAAAAATCCGCCCGCTCCCGTGTTTCAGTTAGTTGGCCGGCATCATACTCGCTTAATCCATATTTTTTCATAAATCGTTCTTTCTTTACATCCGGCAATTCTGGAAGCTGTAAGCTGATAGCTGAGATCTCCGAGCTTTTCCATTTCATCGGAGGTATATCCGGTTCAGGAAAATAGCGGTAATCATCTGCGCCCTCTTTACGCCGCTGGGAAAATGATATGCCTTTATCTTCATTCCACCCGCGCGTTTCCTGCGGCGGCGTTTCGCCTTTTTCCAAATATTCTATGTGCCTCGCGGTTTCGTACTCAATCGCTTTTTTGACAAATGCAAACGAATTGATGTTTTTGACTTCTACTTTATATGGAGGCAACTGCGTCTCGCCAATTTTCCGAATGGAAATATTTGGCTCCAGGCGCATCGACCCTTTTTCCATATCGGCATCGGAAATGTTCAAATATCGGATAATCTGATGCAATTTTTTCAAAAAAACCCGCGCCTGCTCCCCTGACCGGATATCCGGCTCTGTCACGATTTCTACAAGCGGTACGCCGGAACGATTAAAATCTATAAGCGTCACTTTCTTCCCGTCGACCGTCGCATGCAGGAGTTTGCCTGTATCTTCCTCCAAATGCACTCTCCGAATCCGAATATTCTCAAGCGATCCTCCGAGAGCAAGAGGACTATCGTACTGCGATATTTGATACCCTTTGGGTAAATCAGGATAAAAATAATTTTTGCGGTCAAATTTACTTTCAAGCGGTATATCGCACCCTAATGCCAATCCAAGAAGGATAGTCCATTCGACGGCAATTCTATTTGGCACCGGCAATGCTCCGGGCAACCCCAGACAAACCGGACAGGTATAGATATTCGGCTTTGGTGCATGAAACGGATCGTTCTTACATCCGCAAAACATCTTGCTCTTGGTTTTAAGCTCCACATGTATCTCCATGCCGATAACCGGTTCGTAATTAGTAGTCATACATTGTCACCTCTCCTGCAATATTTTTTTTGAATGCCTCTTTCACCTTATCTATGTTACGAGTTTTCGCTAATATCCACATAAGCTTCGCGGTAGCAGCTTCTACCGTCATATCGCCTCCGGGGATGGCTCCTGCTTCTAGGGCCTGTTGTCCTACTGCGTATAACTTCATCTGAGTAATGCCACTGCGGCACTGACTCAAAATAACGACGGGAATATTTCGTTTCTTCGCTTCCTGAAAAAACGGGATGACAGCAGAGGGAACGTTGCCTGGACCAAATCCTTCAAGTACCATCCCGTGGCAACCTGAATCAACGACAGCGGCAAGATACCGCGCAGGTAATCCGGGTATAATTTGGACCTCCAGTATTTCAGGGTCAAACACAACGTGTTGCCATCCAACGGGTGCATATTTCCGGCGGGACTTGGGCGTCATGGCAGGTTCTAGCGAAATAACACCAAGGGGTGCGACCATCGGGCTATCACAGGCTTCCAGACTCGATTCGCTCACTTTGGTCGACCTGTT
>CAYHEJ010000022.1:0-8855 GCA_964355625.1 uncultured Gammaproteobacteria bacterium | reverse complement strand
TATCCCTCCTCTCTATGCGCCGACGTTTACAGGGCTGACGGGCAGACGGGTGTTTGCGGCATACGATCTCACTACCATTGATTTTGAACGGAAAAATAGAGAAATAACCAGCTTTTTTTCTCCATCAGGAACTCCGGAGGATAAAATCGACTGGCTCACCCGCAACCACATTACCTATATAATCGCCCTGGCTTGGAATCCTGTCGATCTGCCAAATCTCCAAAAACTCTTCGAAAACAAATACGCGGTAGTATATAAAGTTGTAAACTAACCCCAAAGCATGAAGAAAATTAGTGCTGTCACCTATATCATTGTACTTGGTCTCATGCTCCGGCTCGTATTGATTCCTAATCCGGGATTTGAAGCAGATGTCGCCTTTTGGAAATCCTGGGGGCTGGCAGTACGCGATTTTGGCATCGTCAAAGGATTACCCCTGACAAATTTTAACTATCCCACACCATTTGCATACGTTCTCTCGTGGATGTCTATCGTCTATAGTTTTATTGCAGACCCGCATAACTACAATGAATTTTGGAGTAACACGAATCTGTTGTTT
Organism: uncultured Gammaproteobacteria bacterium; assembly: GCA_964355625.1. Taxonomy (GTDB): domain Bacteria; phylum Patescibacteriota; class Microgenomatia; order UBA10105; family UBA927; genus CAYHEJ01. The sequence goes on along the minus strand of CAYHEJ010000022.1, from coordinate 8,299 downwards.
TTGGCCATTTCCAAAGCTCCGTCGATCCTTGCTGACTTCGGGATATTTGCAATCATTCTCTGGATCGGCAAATCCGCCAAACGGATAAATTTCCCCGTTTTTCCTGCCCCTTTTTATTTGTTGCTTTCTTCGTTCTACTTATTAAATCCCCTTGCGCTCTTTGACGGCGCGCTCTGGGGACAGGTCGATAGCCTGGGCGTTTTTTTGTTTTTACTTGCAAACTGCATGGTCCTGACGAAGCGGCCAATTCTCGCGGGTGTCATCTACATGGTCGCCATGATGACAAAACTCCAAAATATGATTTACGGCCCGGTATTTTTCCTCTTTATCTGGCAATATCTGGGGTTTGAAGGATTTATCAAAGCAGTAGGCGCAGCGGTCGGGACATTTCTTGCGATGAATATCGAATTTATCAATGCCCGCCAAATGAGCAGGGTAATCGGAGACTTGACCGGCAATTATGATTATTTTCCGTGGCTCTCCCTCAATGCATACAACGTCTGGTGGATCGTCGCTCGCGCACGCGGCATGGAAATATCCGATAAAATTGCAGCGATTGGCATTGTCAATGCAAAAACAGTCGGCCTCTATATGTTTTCTTCCACCTATTTACTCAGCCTCCTCTTCATGCTTCGAGCCAAGATAACCGATCAAAAAACGCTGATCTTCCGCTACCTGAGCGCGCTTATTATCGTTGCCGCTGCGTTTTTTCTGTTTCAAACCGAGTCACACGACCGCTACGCGTTCCCAATCTCTGTCTTTCTTCTCTTGTGGGCACCATTTTGGATAGAGAAAACTCAGGATTCGATGAAATCATTTTTTATTCTGTATTCAGTATTCACTATTCTCTTTTTCTACAACATCCATAATGCCCTGATCGCCAACTACCCAAAAAACGGTATTCCGTTTCTGACTGCTCTCAATATACCCGCTCTCACCATCGCCGCGGCTGTGGCCCAAATCGGATTATTCGGATATTTCCTCTTTATTCTCCGCAAACACATAACTCCATTATTATTTGCCATCTGGATTGGGGTATTTATACTGTTGATTACTGCAGGAAACGCTCCCCTGATTTTTAACAAACCTGTGCTGATTACAAAAATCACGCCGATTACCAGCTCCACCGGCTACGGCACCAGGCAGGTCGATATGCCCGTCAATGCGAGTTTTGGTTTTCCAAAATGGGGCTTTCTCTCGGTCCAATACGCATTTTACCGTCACGGAATAGGGACTCATGCGCCGAGCCGGGAAGTTTTTGATATCAATCGACAATTCAAAACCCTTTCGACTGATTACGGTATAGATACCAATGGCGGACCGCAGGGAAGCGTCCAATTTTTGGTCTACGGCGACGGGAAACTCCTATTTGCCTCGGAAATAATCAAACGCTACGAACTCCCCCGCCACGCCGACATAAATATAAACGGAGTAAAAATACTTGAACTCGTCGTGTCAGACGGTGACAACGGAAACGTTGACGATCATGCCGACTGGCTCAATACGTATTTACTACCATGAAAAAATTTATTGCGATCGGAATGCTCATATTTGCCATAGGATTTAATCTTTGGCTCTACAAAATGGAACCCACGGCAACCATAGATCCGAACGACAATGCATTCCAATTTGCACTGGTCGATAGAACAAACCAAATATGGGATTTTGCAGACAAAAATTGTCCAATAAACTTGTCACTTGTCACTTGTCACTTGTCACTTCTTATAGACCACTGGGTCCCCAATTGGGCAGAAGGATACAATTTACCGTTCTACTATAGTCATGTTCCACAAATAATAATTGTTGGATCTTGGCGATTACTCCATTCGTTTATTGGATTATTTACTTACTACCACTGGGTTATCTATCTTTTGTTATGTTTCTTTCCTCTTTCAGTATTTCTTGCTTTACGCATTATTGATTTACCGTGGCTTGCGGCCGGCATCGGGGCCTTGCTTGCGACACACCTCTCGACAGACGGACTCTACGGATTGGATCCATCATCATTTTTGTGGCGCGGATACGGGCTTTCGAGCCAATTATTTGCCATGATCTGGCTGCCTCTGGCTCTTGCGTATACTTGGAAATATTTTTCAACAAACACAAAATCAGGTCTTTGGCCGGCGGTCATCTTTATGACTGCCACGGTGATGGGACACCTGGGAATCGGTATTATTGCGCTACTTTCTCTTATACCTCTCGCTCTGGCCCACCCGTCCAAACAAACATTAATAAAATTTATCGTTCTTGGAGGCACCGTTATTTTCTTGCTAAGTTACTGGATCATTCCTATAGTTATGGGCGACAATTTTCACAATATCTCTTTCTGGGATCCGGTATGGAAATTCAACTCCTACGGCGCTAAAGAGACGATCGTACGGCTCTTTAACGGCGACTTATTTGACTTCGGACGATTCCCGATCTTTACATTATTAATCTTTGTTGGAGCTTTTGCCTGCATTCAGAAACGATGGAAAAGTTTTACTTTTTTATTCCTCTTCTGGTTTTTTCTCTACTTCGGCCGGACCACGTGGGGAGGACTCATAGACCTTATTCCCGGCATGAAGGATTTTCATCTTTCGAGATTCCTGGTCGGAGTTCATATCGCAGGCATCTTTCTGGCACCGATTGGATTTGAATGGCTCGTATCGCTTATCCCCGACCGTCGTATACGTATCCTGGGAATCCTAGGTATCCTGGGTCTCTTGCTTCCGCCAATTTATCAGCAAACAATTCGATACAGCCAGTTTAATGACACACTGATTGCGCGGGCAAACGAAAATCATAAAAAAGTATCGGGCGATGAGCAAAAACTTTTTGCAAAACTCCGCTCGCTCCCTCCGGCGCGGATATTCGCAGGCCGAGGGGGCGGCTTTGGGAAAGACTTCCGTGTTGCCGAGACCCCGTACTACATGCAATTATCTACATTCGGCCTTCCTACGACATTGTGGCTCCCCGAAACATGGTCTATGAACTCTGATACCGAACAATATTTTAGCGAAGATCAGGCCAAAGATTATGACTTATACAATATGCGCTGGGTGGCAGCACCACCTGACCAAAAACCGCAGCCATTTTGGAAAAAAATTGATGAAGCCGCCACATGGAAGCTTTACGAAGTGCCTACAAGCGGATATTTTACCACGGGCGTGCGCCCTGCAATCGTTGCAGTCGATAAACGGTCATTCGTCAACGTCGTCCGTTTGTGGATCCAGCCCGATGCGCCTAAAAACGGGCTTTTCCCGGAGCTCACGTTTGACAAAGACTACCCTAAAACAACCGGCTTGCCAAACTTTAAGATGATTGATGAAGTCACCTACAAAACTCCCGACCAAAAAACCCATAATCTCTGGAACGAACCGCCCCAGTATCAACAATCAACTTTTTCAGCAATACTCCAAACAGAAGTAGTCGACAGCGATATGATCTTTAAAACTCACGTAGAAGTGGGAGAAAACTGCGTTGAGTGTCTCGTGATTTTAAAGCAAACCTACCACCCGAATTGGAAAGCCACAGTAGATGGAAAAGCAGTCACACCTATCATCGTATTCCCCTTTTACATCGGCATTCCGGTGACCCAGGGCACGCATGAAGTGATTGTTTCCTATGAACCGTCGGGGTTAAAAATGGGGCTTTTGTTCGTGGAGATAGTTTCAATAATCGCGTTTATTCTCTATACAATTAAATCAAAATTCTAAAATCCATTATTCTTTTTCCACTGATCGATAGTTGCCTGAGATTGCTTTGCCCATGCATCCATATCAATTTGCTGTTGGGCTTTGGCAGCTTCAAAATCTGATTGTTGTTTTTGCTTCGCCTGTTGAAACCATGCGTTGGATGAATCAATATTTGCCTGATTTTTAGCGTCTACTTCTTTCCACCAATCATTGCTGTTATCCGTTCCGGATGACTGTGGCTGTGCTGTCGGGGATGGATATACATACTGGTACGTCTTACCCTGAGAGTCGGTTGTCGTAGTATTTATATTAACATTGGTGACCGTTGAAACTGAACTTGCTTTAGGTATATTTGATTCTTTTGAAGCTTCTGTTAATAATGTACCAACAAACGCGAAGCTTTCTTTCAGTGGTGAGAGTACTCTCGCATTGAGCTCCCCGCTTTTCCACCCAAGATACAGAGATGATCCGGTTGAGAGAAAAAATGCGCCGATCAGCACGAGAAATACAACTGAAGCCCTCCTCATGAGTATATGTGTGTCAGTTTTGCCAATCATAGTTTATGAGATAGCTTGATCAGTTTGTGCGGATTTGAAAAACTGTTCCTCAGAAAAACCAAATAATGAAGAAACCAGGAGTGTCGGAAACAACTGAATAGCAGTGTTATAGTCCTGTACGCTTCTATTATAGTCCTCGCGGTACCCGGCGATGAGGTTTTCTGTCTCCAAAAGGTCATCACGAAGTGTTTTATAATTTTCGCTCGCTTTAAGCTGTGGATAGGGCGTCACTGGCCTGAGCTTTGTCCTCCATGCCTTGGGACGATTCTACGGCCGAACGTGCCTGAGCTATCTGGGTAAATGTGTCTTTTTCGTGCTTGGCATACGCTTTGACCATACCAACGAGATTATCGATGAGGGAAAGCCTGCGTTTGAGCTGGATATCGATGTCTGAATAGTCAGTCTTTACCTGTAATCGGAGCTTAATCAGCCGGTTATAGGTAGACCAGAGATATAATATAAGGAAGGCGAGAACCGCGGAAACTGCGCTTAAAACGGTATAGGGATTGTTCATAGTATCCTATAATACAATTACGGCAACACCTTGTCAAGATTGAATCAAGATTGAATCTTCTCTTGACTTTCGATAAATGTCGAAATATAATACATTTATTATGAAGAAAATCGAAACAATCTGGCAATACATCCTCCTCTGCGCCCTCGATGAGGGTGTATTTCGTCATACCCAACAAGATCTCGCACGGCGCTTTGAAATATCATTAAGCACGGTCCACCATGCTCTAGGAATTCCTACCGCCATCGGAGCAATACGAAAAGAATCAAAATTTTTCGTCCTGGATGATGCGCTCAAGCTTCTCTACTATTGGGCAAGCGTCCGCAATCTCAAACGCCGAATCATCTATCAGACACACGTCAACGCTCGCGTACAGGACATTGAAGGGCTTGCGTTACCCACCTGCGTCTTTGGAGGCTATAGCGCCGGGAAAATGATCCTAGGTGAAACTCCAGCAGATTATTCCGCGGTCTATTTCTATGATAAACGGGAAAACCTGAAACAAACGAAAGAACGCTTCCCACCTAACGCACAGAAACCCGCGAACGTATTTGTTCTGGAAAAAACAGGAAACATGCTATCAAAGGATATGTTCACAAATCTTCCTCTGACATTCGTGGACATCTGGAACCTGCCCGATTGGTACGCCAAAGATTTTACCAAAGCGCTGGAGGAAAAAATTCATGCCCTATTATCACGACATCATCACTGATCAAAGCTGGCAGGAGCTCACGCTGCTAAATAAACTCATCCCATTTGTTCTCATTGGTGGCTGGGCGACGTATCTATACACGAAAACGCTCAAATCCAAAGATATCGATATTGCCGTCGACTATCCTGCACTTTCTCAACTGAAAGATGCCTATGATGTGCACAAAAACGACCGGCTGCACAAATATGAGGCTGTCAAAGGGCCGGTCGCCATCGATATTTACCTCCCCCACTATTCCAAAATCGGGATACCAGTGGGTGAGATCATAAAACAATCCAGCATGATTGACGGATTTTCCGTGGTCGACCCCGATCTCCTGTTTACTCTCAAGATGATTACCTTAAATGAACGAGGCCGCACACCCAAAGGACGAAAGGACTTCCTAGATCTTCTCGCTCTTGCCCACGCAGGAATTTGTAATACAGATATGATTACGCGGCTTCTTTCTGGCTATCACCAACCTGCGGTGGCGGCTTCCTTTAAAACATTTTTAGACGAGACAACAAACGCCCCGGAACTCAATCTCAACACCCACGCATACGCGAAACTCAAAAAAATACTCCTCAAGAGCATTCGCTAGTTAAACAAGCAACTCCTTGACAACTTTCTTGACAACTATTACTATATAGTTGTATGGATACCGTACAACTAGAACAGCTAATGGTCGAACAGAATCCTCAGTGGCGGCAAGAGGACGTTTGGGTGAAAAGACTGTCTTTACAAAGAGACATTTTCGATAAAATATATGGAAACCTGACTAAAAACAGATTAGTAATAGCCGTAAATGGTCCCCGCAGAATAGGCAAATCGTATCTGTTAAAACAATTAATCGCCAAACTTATACACACGGGATCGGCCTTGGCCCGCAACACCCTCTATATTTCTTTTAGTACGTCGACCAACGAAAAAGAAATTGTCCGGCAGATAATGGATTTGTTTCTGGCTAAGTATGCGGACAGGACCCGACCGGCGTTCGTATTGTTGGACGAAGTGCAATATTTGGCATTTTGGCCGGATCAACTAAAGGCAATATATGACAGGGAGTTGCCAATAAAATTTGTTGTTACCGGTTCTACATCACTTTTTTATGGACAAAAAACCCGTGAGTCATTATTAGGGCGGATCGAAAAGCTGCCAATGGGGGTGATGAACTTTAAAGAATATTTACGCTTTAAAGGTCTATCGCACATCGTAAAAAACAGGGCAGATTTTTTGACACATGTATCTCTTTTTAGGACAGAGTTCCGCCCTTTCCTGTTTGGAGGGCAATTACCCGAATTGGTGGTAAATACCAACATTGAACCTGCTAAATATCTCAGAGATATGGGCGATACGCTCATAAATTTTGATGTTGCATATTTGTATGCCAAATTGGACCGGACTCTGTTTAGCAATTTAGTAAAGAGTCTCAGTTTTAGTATAGCGTCAGAGTTCTCGGTAAATAAAACTGCCAAAGAATTGGAATCAGACAGGCCGACGATCTCGTCCTATGTCCAGATACTTGGAGAGATTGGCTTGTTTACTCCCTGCCTGAACGGTTATTTCCGCCGGATGCGGGCAAAGCTGTCTGCTGTGAAAAAAATTTATAGTCTCAATACCAATTTATCTTTAGCAATCAACGGTTTTGACAAAAGCTATTTGAACGACTCCAGGGTGTTGGGAGCGTACGCCGAGAACTATGTATATATGCGGCTGGCTGAAATGTATGACCGGAAAATCGAGTATTATTCTGATCGCAAACGGGAAGCCGACTTTTTGACCGAAGATATGGTGTGGGAAGTAAAATATGGCGTCGTGGGAGATATCGCAAAATATGAACAGATTGCCCAAAAACTCCATCGTAAACTGACCATTGTGACCGAGAATGAATGGGACGAAGAAAACCAAATCCGTAAATTACCGATATATTTGTTGTAACCTTTTCATTCAATTACTCCCGCATCCGCCCGAGGGGTGTTCATTTCATGCTATGGAATCGATCCTGGTATATTGGCACCTATCTATGAATTTAGTATGATTTTATGGATATGATACAAAGATACTTACTTCAACTCAACACTCACTGAAAAACGGGAATATTTGAAATCGATCGTCGACGGATTTCTCTTTCGGGACGTATTGGAGCTAAAAAGCATAGAACAGCCGGATAATTTACGTAAATTGACGACACTCCTCTCATTTCAAATCGGATCGATGGTTTCATACAACGAGCTTGCCAATAATTTAAATATTGATGTCAAAACAGTCATGCGTTATCTTTCATTCTTAAAACAAAGTTTCGTTATTTTCGAAATAGGCTCGTATGCCAGAAACTTACGCAAAGAAGTCGCAAAAAGCAAAAAATACTATTTCTGGGACCTCGGCATCAGAAATGCCCTCATTGACCAGTTTCATCCACTGGATCTCCGTTTGGATAAAAGCCAACTCTGGGAAAACTTTTTAGCTGTCGAACGGTTAAAAAAACTCGAGTACAACAAGCGCCTGGCTCAATGCTATTTTTGGAGAACCTATGAACAAGCAGAGATTGACTGGATAGAAGAAACAGAGGGAATGTTAACTGCCTATGAATTTAAGTTGAAAAATAAACCGGTAAAAACCCCAAAGGCATTTAAGGACGCATATTTCAAAGAGGTGTCTGTCATTTCAAAAGAAAATTATTTGGATTTTATCACCTGAGAGCTCTCAATTGGCCCCGCATCCGCCCGATGGGGTGTATTGTTTATTTCCAAAAGAAAAATACCAAATCGTTATAATTCGTGTTATAGCCACCAATAATATCACTCACCGTAGCCTGTCCAACTAACAGATCAGGATAATTAGTATGATGATCTTGATACCA
>CAYHEJ010000021.1:5657-8935 GCA_964355625.1 uncultured Gammaproteobacteria bacterium | reverse complement strand
TTGACGCCATAGTAAGCAATTCCTCCAATTATCATAAGAGATGCAATACTTATGATATTCCCCCATAATCGAACAGGGGTATTTATAAGTCGTAATTCCAGTAGAGATGTCCCTTCTGATACTACCACGGTTGGTAAACCCAAAGAAATTGAAGGAGTGACAGGCTGACCGTTTATCCGATACTGCCATCCGGGGAAAACTGCTTTATTTATAAGCACAGATTGCCTGTCAGCACTCTGTAATTCTACCCGAAAGTAGGTATCAGAATCCTGAACTATACGAACGGCGAGAGATTTATTTGACTCTATCGGAGACTTCAGGATATCGCTAGGAATCGCAGGCTTTACAATGCCAACCGGTAAATACTCATCAGAAATCTTCGAAACTCTAAAACGAAGATCATCGGGCGTTTCAAAAGCTTTCGAATCGCGCGTATAGAGATACTGAGGCTGAAATAACTTTGCATTTATCGCAATACATGCTGAAATAATAACAACAGCCCAAATCAAACGGATAATCGGCTTACGTAGTACAACGACAACAGATCCTCCAATAATAGCCATAGAAAATATCGAGAATGATAATAAACGCCATGGATATTGGATAAACGAAACCATCGGAATCCTAGACCATAGGGCACTTGAAACATCGAGCATTCCTAGTACAGAAAAAATAAAAAGTAAAAATCCTATTATCATGATTGGGGAAGCTTTGTATAAAATTAATCCCAGGACTGTTAAACCTAGTTGTAGTTTGCCCAGCTTGAAAGACACCCCGTCGTTTATACATCCTACGGCCGAACCGCCGTATCCCCAGGGAGAATTCCAAAGTTGCCCGATGCAAACAAAATGATCAGAAAATCCCGTTGATGCCTCATTGATCATTGATGACACGCCTGTAGCTCCCATTTCAACAAAGGCCGGAAGCCAAAAGAACGCGCTTATTCCCAATCCGATGATAATCATTGCCGCAATCGCGCTAAGATTTCGGTTCAACCGTTTAATCACCAAAGAAACAAGGAATCCTCCTATACAGAGAGCTATGGTGATAAATCCTAAAATTGTGTGAGAAACAATAACGCCAGCTAAACCTAAGCTACCGATAACAATACCCGTAGACTTTTTATTCTTCTGATAAACCAAGAGCGCTCCCCACAGAACAAGAGGCAGGAATGCAATTGCCCAATACTCTCCAACAGCGCCCCGAATATATATGTCAACTGCGTGATAGGGAGCATACACAAACAGAACGGATCCTACAACCCCGCCGAGCACGCCAAATACGGATTCCAATAACAAAAAACAAAAAACGGCAGCTAGCAACGCTCCAACTCCAAACATGATCTTAGTCGCCACGATGCTGTCTACTCCCATGGCGTAGAGACCACCACCCACATAGTACGGAAGAGGGCCGTAGAAATTAAAAATCGGATATCCATATCCGTATCCGAGATCCGATACCCATCGGACGGGAAATTGCCCTTGTTTCAAAGCTCTTCCCATGACAACTACCCTTGCAACCTGCGTATCGTCATGCATCGGAAAATATGACTTTCCCCATAAAGGTCGAACCACCCAAAAAGACAGCAGTACAACTATGAGAACACCAAACCATCTTTTCATATGCGCCGTCTAGGAACAAAAAGCCAGATTATATAAACCATAAAAAAGATTACGCTTATAGCGTCAGCCAAAAAACGCTTGCCGGTTTCCCGAAACGCCATATATAAATGGTGCTCTCCCGTGGGAATTGCGACCCGCATAACTCCGGCAGGATTATCATATGCGATTGAAATAGGTTTATTATCAAGGAGAGCTCCCCAACCGGGATAATATAATGAATTAATCTGTACAATGCTTTCTTCCTGAGCTCGAATAACGCTATCTATTTTATCAGTCGTCACGCGAATCTCATCGATAAGCGCATTTCCTTTATATATTTCCATCCGACTAGACGCGCGTTTAGTCGGCACGAAGCTCACCCTTTTGGGCATATACTCGTTAGCTACCGTCGTCGTACCTTCATTGGAAGAATAAAATCCTTCTGGCCTCATTACGCTTTCTGAACGCTGATATGGAAAAGATTGGATAAAAAGTATCACCACTGATGCCAAAGCTATGACAAACCATACCCTGTTTTTTTTCTCATTGGCCAGAGAAGCGATAAACCATGGACCGGCAAAAATCCACAGAGCAAAAAACCGAAACGGAAACTGGATAAATTTAGAGATTGTTGAATTCTGCCAGACTGACGCGCTTAGCGACGAAGTGAGAACCGCGCTGCCAAATAAAAGCATAAAAAAATACCACCATTCTGCCTTTTTGGACTTTCTCCCTTGAAAAAAGGAACAGAGCGCCGCGGCCAAAAATGGCAGTCCATGAAGTAAAATGACTGCGCTTACGGAAAAATATTGAGCCGGGTCAGATACCACGACGCTATCAAAACGAACCGTATGTCTTTCGAAAATCGCGGGAAGCCAGAAAAATGCTGACATTCCTACCCCGAGAATAAATGGAACGATGAGATCCCAATACTGTTTAATGAATATGTAGCCGAATAACACCGGAACAAAAAACATGGCAAGCGTATTGTGGCTTATGGCCAATAACGCAATCGCCGGAGTAAACAGCCAGCGGTGTTTTGCTTCTAAGGCATACAGAGCTATGAGGCAAACTGCTATAGCAAGTATCTCTCCAACCGATCCACGTTTGTATACGTCATACAGAATATAAGGGCTCGTGAGAAACGAAATGGCTCCGATTGCGCTTGCCCTGACATCGAAAAAATATCTAAGCCACAAAAATAAAGCTGCCGCCCCGCTGATAAGTGATCCGGCGAGGATAAATTCAACCGAAGTCTGAAATGGAAGACCAATACCGTGAATGAACGACCCGATATACAAAAAACCTGGATAGAGAAAATTTGCAACAGGATATCCGTAGCTATTATTGAGTCTTCCTAAAAATCGAACAGGAAATTGACCCTCTCTCAAGCTCTGATAAAATGCACTCAAGCGGATGACCATCCAACTGCCATCATCCGTCACCAAAAAACCGGGTCGAACCAGCGGAAAAAGTACAATAAAACATGTTAACACCAATACAATAATCCAAAAAACCCGTTGTCTGATCTCTTTATTCATAAGAAGTATTGCTATTTTTTCTGAAGTACAACTTTATACAACCGAATGTGCGACTTTTGGTTATTTCCTTTTTGATATTCACGGATCAATTCCAGCGGCCATTCAGGGACTGTTTGCGTAAGATTTGTTATGTAAT
>CAYHEJ010000021.1:0-5647 GCA_964355625.1 uncultured Gammaproteobacteria bacterium | reverse complement strand
GTTTCTTTTGGGCAGATTCACGTATATACTCCGGTATGGTTTTAGCAGGCGGCCACACACCGTGAATTTCAACTTGCGTGTTTCCATTTAAATAAATTTCGAGTGCATAGGGCAACAATCCAAATGTCCCTTCTGTATATACAGCCAAGGGGGCTTTCAGAGACTCTTCTTTCAAGTATCCGGATATTTCGAGCGTCCCCCATCCGGAAGGCCAATCATTAATATACTGTCCTATTTCCGACTTTGGTATATGAGAAGAGGCAATATCAGCAATAACACCGTAGGAAATATATAAGCTCGGCATACACAACAGTGCGATCAATAATATCTGCACGACACGATTCTTGACCAAGCGGAGTATCCAATCAATCGAATACGCTCCGAGTATCAGAAGCGGCATTGACATGAAAAGAAGAAATCGCGGATACAATACCTTCCCAAATAAAGCCAGTGCAAAAAATGGCACAAACCACCAACACACAAGAAGAAATTTTTCTACTATCTTTTTGAAGTCCAAAACAAGCGCGGCAAGCGAAGCGATTATTAATGGAATGGTTAAATAATTAATCAACCAGTCAAATTCTCCATGAAGATTCCCTTGAAGAAATAGAAAAGGATGTGTGATCCACTCACGCAGTGGATAGACAAACATTGCATCTTTTTGTGAAACTATATAGAAAAATGGCGAGAGCCGGAGAATACTATAGACTACCTGTGAAAGGACTGCTGAGAGAACACATAATCCAAACCATGTCATAAGCCGGGGAATCTTCCGTTCTTTTTTCCAGTCAAACAACACGATGGTCGCAGGCAGTAAATACAAGCTAAAAAATGCATTGGTCTTATTCAGCATCCCGACGCCTAGTGTTAAACCGAATATAAGTGCTACGTCAAGTCGAATATGTCTAACCAAGAGTATTGCCAGATAAAGATTCCATATGGAAAACGCTGCAACTAATGAATCATAGAGGGCCATCCGGTCATACATCAGGGTAAATGGAGATATAATATAGAGCAAACTCGCAATAAACCCAATACGTGAACTTTTAAATATTTCTCTTCCCAGCATAAACATTCCAACCATACCTATACATCCCGCAACAACCGACACAAACCTTCCTGCAAACAGCGGATCGCTAAATACACGGATAGCAGCCATGACAAACCATGTAAAAAGAGGCTGCTTACCATCCGTCAGGGAAATGAACCGCCATCCTGCGTCATGAGCGCCAATTTGGGACCATCGGATATAAATTGCTTCGTCCGTAAAGATAGGAAGCGCCGTGAGATTTATGAGCCTGGTGACAAAATAAAAAATGACAATGAGACAGAACCAAACTATAGGTTTTTTTATCATATATTTGATTATATCAATATTTTTTCCGATAATATGGCACAAATACAATAATCACCGATATAACAATAGGAATAATAGTTCCCCACATCTTGAAATACGGCGCCGGATCATTCCAGTTTCCCAAATAGAGAAAAGGCGCGTATCGAAGCAATAATCCCAGAGAAACCCCTGTTGAAAGAACGACCAGAGGCCACAAATCAGGTACAAGAGCCACAAAGGGTACGATCCATATCCAATACCAGCCTAACACTTCCCGCTGGAATACTACGGCGATAAAACCTAATAACATACTCAAAAGAGCAATCCTGCGGTTCCACTTCATAAAAAAAGCCGGAATGAGAAAGAGCGTCATCAATTTCAGCGCTACAGAAAGAGACAGAAGCAGCCAGGATCCCCATCTTCTTCCGCGCTGAAAAAGAACAATTGCCCAAATGGCCAAAGCCATCATAAGGATATCGTTGTGAGCACTCACGAGACTTTCGATAATTACAAGCGGATTCAAAGCAAATATTGCCATACCAAGGAGCGCACGGCTCTTATCTTCAATTTCGAGGATCTTATATATGCCAATGGCCGTGACAATATAGGCAGCTGCAACAACAATTTTTAGACTCCACATAATCAGAAGAAAATATCCAAACCCTAAAAAATACGGCAAAAGCGTTACAATAATCCAAACAGGAGTATAGGCACTCGGCAAATGTGTCCAGTGAAGAAATGACAACCATGGTTCGACACCGGTAAACTGAAGCGGAACAACCATATAGGGATTTCTGTGATACAGAAGCACGGTCTTGGCAGTAAAAAGATAATTGAAAAAATCATAGGAAAATGCCGGATACGAAAAACAGGTGATTACCGTAATAATCCCAATGATCACCCAAATCTGACGTACGGTAAACTTTTTTTTATGAATTCCAAGGAGCATCACAACATACAAAACAAAAAACACCGCAAGTATTGCGAGAAATATCACTGTGGAGAGCGGCCGGTTAAAAAAGCCGATTAATTGAAACCATCTCTGAATCACCTGCCAGATACTTACGCGCGATAACGTGAGGCTGAGATCGACTTGAGTATACGAATACAAAAAGAGTGCAATTGAAGAAAGTGCATAAAGGAGGTTCATGGATTCGCTCCAAGATTATACACACCTTTCCACGCATTTATTCTAATGTGTATGATATCATTCAAACCCTGCCATGTATCTGATATTGGATTCACTCTTCTCGTTTCTACATAATGCCACTCAACCGGAACTTCTCTAATTTTATATCCGAGCATTTTCGCCAAAAATAACACTTCGATATCAAATCCTGCCGTCACCATGGCACCACTCACAGCTTTTTGTTCTCCATACACAGATAAATTTTTAAATATTGCATGAGCCACTGTCCTTCTAAATGCTTTAAATCCGCACTGAGTATCTGATATACCCTTCAGTCCCAACAACACCGTCCGAAGACTCATAAATCCGCGTGCCATAAACCTTCGAAGTAAAGGGGCACCCTCACGTTTTCCCTGCCGGGAACCAATGACTACATCGTACCCCTTTTCAATCCATGGAAGTAATTTTTCACTTTCTCCAATGGGCGTTGCCTGATCTAAATCAGTAAATAACACAATATCGCCAAGTGCGGCAAAAATACCAGCCATGACGGTCGCAGCTTTGCCCTGATGAGGATTTTTGAGAATCCTAAAATGAGGATTGCGACGGGTGAATTCTTCAATAAGCGCTTTCGTACCATCTGTGGATCCATCGTCAACAATAATAACTTCCCATCTATAGTCCTTTGTATCCAAATACCGTGCCACTTTATCAAGAGCCCCAAGTCTGATATTTTTTTCTTCGTTATATGCAGGAATAATAATAGATAAATAGAGTTGTTTCATTTTGCTGTCGGTTCATAATAATGCACGAGTTTATATATTTTAACAACAGACACATCCCAAACACCGGCTATTTCCGCTCTCCCAAACCCTGCAACCTCCCATAAAGAATTCCCAACAGGCTGACACAACGTATCCTCACAGACAACAAGAAGCTGATCAGTTACGGTCTTTCGTATTGGATCAACCTGGGCATTTTCAATGACTCCGGGAGGTCTGCCCCAAATTTCAAAAAAATACCGGTACGCGTGATCAGAATTCCCGCCCGTGATAAGTGCAAAATTAAACGGTTTTCCATCAGTTTTATCAAGCACAGTTCGTGCGATCAATGCCACTTGGTCCACTTGATTATTTGGTTGATACACAAAGGGTCTGCCCAGCCAATTAAAATACAATAACCCAACGAAAAGCGTCCCGACTATCCATGACCCCCGTCTCACTGAGGCTAATTTAGTAAAAACGACGCTCACTAATAAAAATGGCAACGGAAAAAGAATGCCGAAATAATAATCATAAATCGCTTTTTTGTAAAAACCAAAAAGTAATACCGTTACGCCAAACCATACTGCCAGAAGTAAGAACGATTTTTTTCGTACGGCCCCAAACGCAACGTAGACAAGCGAAACATAAAGACTTATCTTTGTCAGAACTATCAAACTTGTGATGTACCAGACAGGATAATTACTCCAAATGTCACTCGTTGGAGTACGAAAAATGAGACGGCCGAACAACCGGAACAGGACATCTCCTATTGTAGAAAAATACGAAGATGCTGAAAAACCTGTGTCTTTTCCAGCCAGAACAAATTGGATAATCGAACGAGTATTGGCCAAACCATGGCGGAACTCAAACGCTATGAATGGAGATGCCCCGACTATGAATCCGAGAAAAGTTAATCCAACAACACTCAGTATGGATAATCGTCGGATGTGCAAGATGTACCAAGCTCCAACACATATAAACAAAAAAAGAAATAAATAATGGAGCTGAATTCCGATGCCCAGAACAATTCCTACCCAAAAAGCGTCCCGTACACGCTTTGACGAGGTGACATCCCAAAGCTTTGAAATAAGAAGTAGTGAGAAAAACGGCACCACGTTCGGGTTCCAGGATGACTGGGAATACGCAATAACAAGGGGCGAAAACGCGTAAAGGCTGGCTGCCAATAAACCGGTCCGTATGCCAAATAAATCTTTTCCCATTTTAAACACGAGAAAAACGGTTGCTATGCCAAATAGTGCAACCATGATGGCCGGTCCCACGGGATCAAGTTTCCAAAACCATAAAAATGGAAGCATGAAATAATAGTAGATGGGTCCTAGAAAAAATCCTCCGACAGACGCAGTCGGACCGAGAAGTGTAAACTTGTGATCGACAATCATCCGTCTCACGATGAGAACATCCCGCCCCTCATCTCCTAGAAACGTCATATAATTGCGTATCTGATGGAGCCTCAAATACGAAGCGGCCAAAAGAATAAATATGAGGAGTATTTGCCACCAATATTTTTTAACTATTTGCTTCATACATGCCTCCAGATGACACGCGAGTACATCGTGTAGTTCCATATAAGTCCAAAAAATATACCAAAAAGATAAAATAATCGATACTCCGAAACGCCATAGAGATGTGTCCCGATAAACACAGATCCTGCCTGCATCAGGATAGCTCCGAGCGAAGTGGTGTTAAATTGAAGGAACTTTATGAAGCGGTGTGATTCATGTATTTTTCTGTGCCTGAATGTCCACGCATTGTTAAGGAAAAAATTTGATATGATAGCCAATTCCGCCCCCGCAATACTCCCGGTTGCGGGGTGGAAGCCAATAGATACGCTAATTTCCAGAACGATAGTGTTTATAATAAAACCTATTGATCCGACTATGAGAAACTTTACAAATGATCGTGTTCCTTTATACGCCATACGCGACGAAAGAACATACAATAATACGTTTCGTATATACTCCATCGGTGCAATTTTAGATCTTCCGAAAAGCCTATCGGTGAAATGTATAGGTACTTCTACGACTTTCGCATGACGAAGTATTGATTTATGTAAAAATGCTATTTGAAATACATACCCGCTATATGGACGCAGTTCATCTCTCGTTTGTTCAAAAAAGGTTTTTTTATATGCACGAAATCCTCCTGTCCAATCATGTACGCGTGGGAATCCCAACCCGAACCGCACAATGGAGTTGCCGACTATGCTAAAAATCTTCCGATGGATTCCCCAATTCTGGGGAATTGATCCTCCGCGGATATATCGACTCCCTACAACTAAACCTGCGCCATTATCTATCGCATGAATAAATTGCGGTACCACCTGCGGGTCATGCGAAAGATCAGCAACCATTTGAAGCAAAACATCAGCGCCCAACGACTCAAAGGCATGCGTCATCC
>CAYHEJ010000020.1:0-9019 GCA_964355625.1 uncultured Gammaproteobacteria bacterium | reverse complement strand
CCGGGTGGAAAAAATCAGAAGCCCGCCTCCGCACCCGCCTCAGACGCCCGGATCTGCTGGCCTAACATGCGTTTCTTGAAAATGAGGATGAATCGCACTATTGGTATACAGAACCTTCTGCCAAGCTTGCCCTTCATTCTCTTTGTAATCGCGAATATTTCCTCTCAAAGCTTTAGCTCTTTTTCTAGCAAATACATTAACTTCCTCAATAGGTTCAACTTGAGCGAGTTCAGCTTCACAACCACGTAACGTCTTAATCCTGGCTCTATAACCATTATGCGCATCTTCGTGCGGACGGCAGGCATTTATTGCCCTTACCGCCTCTTCATTGGCGAAAATTCGATCAATTATTTGATCAGATGTCAAAACTCCTCCTCCCGTCGCTTCCTGATATTCTTCAACTTCTTTTTTAAAAAAATCCACCATTACGTCTACTTTAACCACATGAAACTCAGGCGAACCACAAAGATCTCTATCTTGCATACTGTTATCACCTCCATTTGGGCAGAAACGTACCAAGATGTTACTCTCTCTCTCTGGAAAAATCAAGATCTGACATATTTACCTAGCACGTGCGTATGTGATATGTTATGTAACAACAAAGTATGAGACGTAAAGATCTTACTTCCAAGTTGCTTGCAGTTACGGACGGCATGGTGGGGACAGTCACAAATCTTGTCCTTATAAATCTCTATTGCCTCACCTTATTAGGCGGAGTCAAAACCATGGGTGACGCAAACCGCATGGTGGAAGAAGTGCACAACATGCTCGATACGGTCAACTACAACTCGATCAAACGGGCTATCTCACATCTTAAAACGCAAGGATTAATTTTGCGTCCAAAACACGACAAACTCACGCTTTCTATCACAAAACTTGGCCAGGATCGTATTGCAAACATAGTCCCCATGTATCGGACCGAACGCCCATGGGACGGATATCTGTACCTTATCTCCTACGACATACCAAAAAAATCAAACGCAAGCCGCGATCGTCTGCGCGAATATATACGAAGGACAGGAGGCGCACTTCTGCAAGAAAGCCTATGGATGAACCCATATAATCCCACACTCATCCTTGAAGATTTCGTCCGGCTACGCCGAATTTCCGGCACGGTCCTTGTATCCAAACTTGGCAAAGATGGAGCTATCGGCAACGAAAATCTCGATGTACTCCTTGATCGCATCTATCACCTTCACACCTTGGTCAAACGTTATCAAACATTTATCGATACCTATAAACAGGTAAAACATCCCTCACTTCTTTCTCTCTCTCTTGAGTACTTCTCAATCCTCAAAGATGATCCGCAACTGCCATTTGATCTGTTGCCCAACAACTTCCCTGCGGAGCATGCGTATCAATTATTTGAAGCTTATGGAGCGAAGGGGTCTTCTCTGAGAGGTTGAGTGCCTGTTTCAGATTCCGGAGCTGCTTCTCCCTGACCCAATATAGGAAGTTTACCAACGGTTGCTATTGTTTGCTCGTCCTGCGGGCTCAATGGGCCAATAGCCTGATCAGCAGCCCCTAATGTAGTAGGAAATGGCGCATAAAATGCATCCATATTCATTCTTACGGACACGCTATCGGAGAGAGCATACGTTAGGTTAAAGTCCTTCACCCGAAAAAACCGGCGGACGCTTATGGCCTGCTCTAGAAAATTATGTATCTGATCATACGATCCTGCAACAGTTAATGTAAATGGCAAAAAATTGGTACCAAACTTTCCAGAGCCGCTTGCCAAAGCTCCGGGACTCTTGAGGGTAAAGTCAGCCAATAATACGCCTGTCTGAACGCCTAATCCGTCGATCGTGGTAAAAACAGAGGTAAGCGATTTATCCGATGGGACGGCAACCACCAAATCAGTAAAATATTTTTTGTAGGTTATTTCATCTATTGCATCAAGTACATTTGCTTTTGCACGAAGTACCTCAGTTTGCTTCTTCAGTACTGCTATTTTCTCCTGAAAATCCAGTATGTTTTTGAAGGCAGGTATAATTCCCAAAAATATCCCGCCAGCCACCCCAGCTAAGATGAAACAGGATATGACGAGGCCATGATAGGTACGTAAAAACTTATGTATGTGCATCATAATTTTGTGGGAAAAAGAGCGTAAAAAGAAAAAGCCAAATCAATTTCACCCTTCTTTCCAAACTGAAGTGATACTAATTGCGGACTGCGTAATCTTTTTTCTTTATCCTGCAGGATGATCGCATTAACCATTGAATTTACTTCATCCAGAGATCCTGCCTGGACAGAAATAACTACTTTATTCTGCTCATCCACCGTTATAGATGAAAGCGCGGGAGGGGATGCTAAAGTAGTAACGAGATCCAAAACCTCCGTCCAGGGCTTTTGATTCGCTCTGGCTTTTTCTACTATTTTCGTCCTATCTTTAATGGCTAAAATAAGGCCTTCTTTAGTCTTTTGGGCATTTATCCGGTCTAAAAGTTGTGCTTTTTCCTGTTGTAAATTCTGATTTTGAAAATACAAGAGAATATATATGACCGCCAGAATGACGGCAATACCTATAAATCCAACTAAACCAACGTAGCCGGAACGTCGTAAACTCGATTCTAGAGAGTTCATTTGCGACGAAGAGCCTGTCTTGGTTCGAATCAGGTTAATGGAGTTGGGCAGCAGTATCGGCATAGCGGAAAATTTATCGTAACGCGAGTCCTACAGCGACGCAAAAATTGGGTCCCTCGGAATTGAGTACATTAAACCGTGCGTCACGAGCGATACCAATCCAGGGGTTTACCAGCTGAACTTCCAATCCTAGAGCTTCAGCTAAATATTGCACCATACCGGGCAACCGTGCCGTGCCGCCGCTGAGCATCACCGTCTCGGCGTGCTGATCTTTATATTTCTCATCATAAAACGCAAGTGCGCGTTTAATCTCTCCAACTATGGTATCCATAATAGGTTTTGTCGCAATCATAATTTTCCCTTCCAGTTTATCTTTTTCCAGACCATACGCACGTTTGTATTCCTCAGCCTGCGTCTGATTAAAATCGAGATTTTGCGCGATAGCCCGCGTGAGCGCTTCCCCGCCTGCGCTTATGGAACGGGTAAACATGAGTGTACCGCTTTGCAAAATAGCAATGTCAGAGGACTGAGCTCCCATAGAAACGACCATAACCGTTTTGACGTTGGGTATAGATCTCCCGACAGCCCGCGATGTCGCTATTATTTCGGTTTCCGCGCCCACGACATTGAGTTCCGCCATTTCCATAATGGTAAGATATTTATCGATAAGTGCTTTGGGTGCTGCGACCAATAAGACTTCCATTTTGTTGTTTCCGGTCTGTTTGCTGTCGCGAAGTACGGTAAAGTCAACATTGACCTGATCCAAGGGCAGCGGAATGTATTGTTCTGCTTCCCACTTAATGGCAGATGATAACTCGCGGTCAGAAAGCTGTGGAACTTCGATAACTCTGGTAAATACTTTTGATTCCGGCAGAGCGATACTTATGTCTTTTGATTTAGCACCCGTATCTTTCATGAGTTGTTTGACGGCTACCGCTACCGATTCTAAATCTGCCTGAATCGTCGAGGAAATTGCTTTTGACGGACAGGGCATGCTCCCTGCCGCAGTGATCGAAACTTGATCTCCTTGCCGGGCCAGTTCAATAAGCTTAATCGTATGTGTTCCTATATCTATTCCAACGGTTGTATTCATTGACTTACATCTCCCTGACTATACAAAGCCGCATCAAACACAGTATCTGCGGACCGATATTGCTGAACAACGACTATTTTCCTGTTGGTACCGGTCGTCGTTGACCCTGTCGATTCGATATGATTTCCCTGTTGCGGTAATGTCCCTTCAGCATTTATCGCTATCTTTGTATCACTATACAGTGGGCGAATACGAAGGGCAATAAGTATATCTGACTCAGGAGCAATAGATAAAGGGAAGGCGAGAGAATTGAGAAATTTAAATCCAATCGTTTGTTTGTATGCCGTACCGGTAGGACCACACCCATTGGGAACTTCAGCAGGCGTAGATAACAGAGCTTTTGCTACCTGATACGTACTATTCGAACTCTCTTTGTACAACAAGGTTGCCAAGAGTACAGGAGTGACGGTTTCGCTACTCCAACAAATATCGACAGATGAAGCTGTGTATGTCGGAGTAGTGACAATCGGCACCCCATTTGAGTCATGTGCTACAAGCCACAGCGTTTCCGTATCACCTTTCAACGTTTTTTTGGAAAATTCATATCCTCCAACCGCTCCTCCTATTGAATTAACCGTAACATTGTAACTGACGTTAGCGGCTACCACGATACCGTTTGCGCCGATACCGCTTTTCAGAGACTGTTCTATCCCTGCTTCCGCTGCACTAAATGCCCGCGAAGATTCCTCCACCTGTGCAGTAATCGTCGTATCCGTCGTTGTACGCGCAATAAGAGATAGCGCGACAGTAGTAGCTATCGTCAAAACTAATAACGATATAACTACGAGTTGACCCGATTGCGCACTATTCTTTTTTATTTTATGCCTCTATTATATTGTAAAGAGAGTTTCGTAATTTGGCAAGGTTAATATCTGGGCGAGACGGTCGTCTGAAACGAGATACTTGCCTTTTCAAATTGATCTACTGGAGTGCCTTTTTGGCTAAGACTGAGCTGTACCATAATCTTTGGAGGTTGATCTGGATAGGCCGTGCAGGTGAATGAAAGCGATGTACACGTTGTACTACTGCTTGTTAAATACTCAACAGTCGCGCTTGTTGAAGCGAGACGATTGACAGAGACATCTTGCACACATGAAAGCGTTGTACTCGTTCCATCAGTATTTGTGATACCCAAAGAAGAAGGGGTAGAACTGCAGTCTATGGCGCTCGAATTACGTATCATGCGGGATACAACTTCCATAGCATATTCACCATTTTGCTTCACGTCCTTGAGCAATTCTGTTTTTGTATTGACCCGTGTGGTGGTAAAAAACACCTGAGAAATGAGTATGCCAACGCTTGCAATAATCCCAATAGAAATTAATGTTTCAATCAGCGTAAATCCATTCTGTTTCATATTATTTCCAATCGGTAAAATAACTTGTCAAGGTTACGTTTTTTGTCTCTGATCCGTCGGTATAACTCACCGTCACCACAACCGTCATTGTCGTCCCATCCAAGGTCAAATCGACCTCTCTTTTAAACGTTTCATCCAGAGAGGTATCCAAAAAATGTGATCCGGCATAACCCGTAAATGTCGACCATCCTTCATTATTCCGAAGATTGCGGACAACCTCTATCCCTTCCTCAGCATACTTTAACGCTTGGCTCCTTGTCCGCCCCGCCTGTACCGACCGGAGCGAGCTGGTTGTCCCGGCAATAAGACCGGTGACCAACAACACCACGATACCTAAAACAACAATGGCTTCAACGATCGTTTGACCCTGAGAACCCAATTTTCTTTTCATAAATCGCTAATATCTCCAGAAGGACTAATCTGAATAGTAGATGTTTTTCCTGAACCAACTAAAACCAGATTGAGTGGTACAGAAAGATCCGTCCCGTGTGTAAGAACTTGAAACGTAAACGTCGTGGGGCCGGAGGAAAACGTGATACCAGATGGAAGTTGAATTATTGTCGGAGTTCCCGTTAAAACACCTGTACAACGCGCTTGATAGGAGTAGAAACCGGCAGCAATTGTCATCGCCCAACCGGTAAGGTTAAGGGTACTGCAGCCTGCTGGCTTCTCACCGTTTGCGGCTTTGGCTTGAATAAAACGTAAATCATTTTTCAGCGTAAGTGCGGCCTGCTTCAAGCTTTGCGTAGCATTGTAGGAGTTGTAATTTACAATAATAACGCCCGTTGCCAGCAAACCTATAGATACTGCTATAACCAGTTCGATGAGCGTAAAACCTTTCATGGACTCTTGAGGCAATAGTTATAGGTTCCGTACGAAACGCTACACGTTGACGACAAAGCATTGATAGTCTCAAGCATCCCACACACACAATACCCATAGTATTTATTGTCATCCATGTTCGTGGCAATGTAATAATAATTCCATGACGATTGTTGAGGATCTGTCGGAATTGCTGGAATATACGTACCTACTAAAATCCCTAAATAATCAGACGCTATACCCCAATTCGGATAATTCCCAGCGGGATACCCCACGTCATCTGACCGATACATTTCAAGTGCTGAGCGGATCTGCTCTATATCACTTTTCCTCTTTACATCACGCGAGCGTTTGTTTATCTGGCTATATGACACAACACCGATAATGGTCAGTATGACCATAATCGACACCGAAACCATTATTTCTATCAGTGTAAACCCGCGGCGTGATTGATTCATAAATTTCATAACGTATTACTGCAGGTTATTGACGCAATATTGCGGACCGGATTCCAAATTTGCACAAAATGTATACGTTGTCGTCGTACAATTACTTAAAACGTATGTATAGGTTTCTGAATTCGTCGGATCTTTTGGGAGTCCTGCCGGTAAATATATTGACATATCTTGATCACAATCTGATGGATATTTTGCGCTACTGTCCGCGTAATACTGCTCCCATGCATTTTGCATCGCCTTCAGATCACTTCTCCGCCTGGCATCACGACCATTTTTTAGCGTTGCTGTATACGATGCGAGTCCGAGGGTTGCTAATGTCCCGAGAATAGCGATAACGATGAGTATTTCAATGAGTGTAAAACCCTGCCTGCCGGCAGGCAGGCCCTGCCTTTTTCTCAAAAATACATTTTCCATAGAGTGATAATAGTATTGCTAAAAACGATCGAGACGAGAGTACCAAATACCATAAAAGGTCCAAAGGCAATTTTACTTTTTAAAGACTTTCTACCTCTTAAAATTAGTATGACACCGACGCCAGCACCCGTCAAGAACGCGATGTAGAGAGCAGAAATTATCAGAGGAAATCCAAGAAGTAACCCCAAAACTCCCGCCAACTTCACATCTCCAAAACCCATACTTTTGCCTTTTGTCGCAAACCACAATACATAAAAAAATGCCATCGCGCCAAATCCTGATAGCCACAAGGCCGGGCCTTGAGGCTGAAGCAAAACGCCGATGATGCCAACAATAATCATGCTGTCGGGAATAATCTGATACTTGAGATCAGCCATAAAAATGACCAGGAGTGAAGAAAAAATAAGCCAATACGATGGAGCCAACAGTACAAACCCCACTGCTGTGACAAGCTCAACCAGTGGATATTGTAAGGATAATTTCCTGTGACACCGTTTACACCTTCCGCGCTGATAAATAAACGAAAGTACCGGAATGAGTTCGTACCATCTGAGTGTTTTTTTACAGTGATCGCAATGCGATCTGCCCCATAGCACATCCTCACCTTTGGGCAGTCGATCGATTAATACATTTAATAAAGAACCGATACATAGTCCAAGGAGCGAAACGAGATATAGCATGGTACTAGTGTCGGGCAAGAGCAATCACTTGTCAACGCCCTGCAAACCCTTTACACTTTGGGTCATGAAGAAACGAAGATACCTCCCCGATCTACTCGCACTCGGAGCAATCACGTTAATTATCGTACTATTTTTTTTCCGATTATTTTTCCCGACACCTCAGTTAATCGTGACTCCTGATTTTATTCGAAGCGATGCATTTGACGTAAGTTTTAGCGGAAAATATTTGCTTAATCAAGCTCTCCATTCTAATCAATTGCCACTCTGGACCAACAAGGTTGGCGGAGGATTCCCGTTAATTGGCGAGGGGCAAATTGGAGCATTTTTTCTCCCTAATCTTCGCTTATTCAAAATTTTTGATGCTGTCACCGCATACAATCTTGCATTAGCTCTTTGTTTATTTACCCTCGGATCTGGCATGTATATATGGTTACGATTTCAAAAATATAAAGTTATTTCGTCGTTATTTTCATCATCGGCAATCCTTATTTCCGGTCTTACCATACCGCAGCTGACACATATTTCCCTTCTTCAGGGTTTCTCTTTACTGCCTTGGGTCCTATGTTCAGTTTGGCTCATTGTACAAAAAACAACTCTTCGACGTATTGCTTTGTTTGCGCTCATAAGCTCCCAACAGATTCTCACAGGCTCACCGCAAACAGCTTTTATTACTCAGCTTTTTGCCTTGTTGTATTTTTTATTTTTATTAAAAACATCGAACAAAAAAATTATAACTTCTTTGAGTTTACTCGTTGGATTATTTCTAACAATGAGTTTATCGGCTATTCAATTATTACCATCAAAGGAATTTTTATCACAGACACAGTTCCCAAACGGAAATCCAACCAACCTGACATCACTGTATTCTTTCCCGCTTAAACATCTCTCGACCTTTATTCACCCATATCTGCTGGGAAATCCAAAAAACGGAACATATAGCCTCGATGTAAACGAAACGGGAAGTATTTTTTGGGAAAACAGCGGGTATGTAGGAATAATAGTTATTCTCTTATTATTCTTGATATTTATTTGGTTTATCATAAAAAAGAAAAGTTTATCGAAATATTCTTTTTACATTGCGTCTCTCATTGGATCATTTTTCCTCATGTGGGGTAAATCTTCACCGTTGTATTTTCTCTTTTCCTACTTTCCTTTTAATTTATTTCATGTTCCATCAAGATTTATCTGGGTTTTTACCGTGAGCTTACTGGCTCTGTTTGCAGCACTAATGAGCACTCTGCCTCGCAAAAAATACGTACTGTATATTTTCGTCCTGCTTTTAATCGGAAATATAGTAAACGAATTCTCCCTCTGGAATAATTATCATTTAATTGAACCTGCCTCAACGCTACTGAGTAAACCAGAAATACTCAAGACGACTTCTCACCAACCACGTATATTCACGATCGGTATGCAAGATGAGTATGTTAAGCAATTTTCAAAGGGATGGAGAAATGATTCACCCTACACCATGCTCAAAAACGGAATATTACCAAATGAAAATGTACTTTGGGGTGTATCACAACTTGATGTTACATCTGGTCGAAATTTATACAGACACGGCTTAGTCATGAATCTATTATCTAATGAAATACATTCAGACAGTCAC
>CAYHEJ010000019.1:2159-9102 GCA_964355625.1 uncultured Gammaproteobacteria bacterium | reverse complement strand
CATTTTTTGGAGTCATCCAAATGGGGTGGGTCTATATCGTGTTTGCAGTACTTGTGATAATCGCGTTTGCCAACGCATTTAATATTACCGATGGCCTTGACGGTCTTGCTTCCGGGGTACTCCTCATATGTTTACTGGCATTTTGGTTTATTTCCGCTTCTATCCTTGATTCGCCATTGTCTGTATTTATCTCCCTTTGGCTTGGAGGACTTATCGCATTTTTGTATTTTAATGTGTATCCGGCAAGAATTTTCTTGGGTGACGGGGGGGCTCTATCGTTCGGAGCAACACTGGCTGTGGTGGCGCTCATATTGGGAAAAGCACCTGCATTAGTAATAATCGGCGGAGTGTTTATTGCAGAGGTCGCATCATCTTTTTTACAGTTATTTTGGAAAAGATTTTTTCATAGAAAACTCATGTCAGCAGCGCCATTTCATTTATGGCTGCAGCATAAAGGGTGGCCCGAGCCCAAGATAGTCATGCGTTTTTGGATTATCAGTATTGTACTTGCGATTTTCGGGTTGTGGCTGGCGCTCGTAACGAAAACTTCTATTTTGTAAATTTATTTATGAACAATTCTCCTATCGGGGTACTTGATTCGGGTTCCGGTGGTCTTTCTATCTATCTTTCGCTTCGACATTTATTACCCAACGAATCGATTTTCTACGTCGGGGATCATGCGTATAATCCCTATGGAGACAAATCAACGGAATTCATTCAAGATCGGGTGATAAAGCTCGCACGCTATCTCGTCGATTCTGGATGCAAACTCATTGTCATAGCCTGCAATACTGCAACAATAGCCGGCATAGATCATGTGCGAAAAGAATTTCCCCAGATACCGATCATTGGTGTTGTTCCGGTGATAAAAACTGCAGCTTTAGAAAGTAAAACAAAGCACTTTATCGTTTTGTCTACGAACTTTACAGCCGATAGCGGCTACCAGAGACAGTTGATACAAACATTTGCGTCAGGCTGCACCGTGACAAGCGTGGGAAGTGCCCGGCTGGTAACGCTTATAGAAGAAGGACAGCTGGATACCGAAGAAGTGAGGGCAGAACTCCATCATGTGTTTGACCGAATCAAGCGTGATTCATACGATGTTGTGGTATTGGGTTGCACTCATTTTCCTTTTGTGAGATCGGCAATCCGTGATATGGTGGGACCAGGAATTCAAATATTTGATTCAGGGGATGCTGTCGCACGGCACGCTACCCGAATATTGACTCAGATGAACATGTTATCTCTTTCTTCACATCCATCCCAAACATTTGTGACGACAGGGGATAGTACAAAAGTTGCAGTACTTTTTGAGCGACTACTGGATAAAAAAGTTGAGGTATCACATGTTGCAATATAACAATAAAAAAGTTGCCATCCTTGGTCTTTCCGTCGAGGGAATTGATTCAGCGGCTTTTTTTTTCAAACAGCATGCGCAGATAACGTGCTGCGACAAGCGGACGAAGGAAGAGCTGGGGTCATCGTATGAAAAACTTCAGGGCTATGCTTCTGATTTTCAACTCGGGCCGGAGTATTTATCCCGTTTAGACCGTTTTGATCTTGTGGTCCGGAGCCCCGGGATGGCCATCCGAACGGCCGAGTTGAATATGAAAGGACTCACGGTAACCAGTCTCACAAAACTTTTTTTCCAACATTGCAAAGCGCCGATTATCGGCGTGACTGGTACGAAAGGGAAAGGCACAACAAGTTCTTTAATCTATGACATCCTGGTAAAAGAAGGAAAACATGCGTGGCTCGGGGGAAACGTCGGCACTCCACTTTTATCACAGGTAGAGAATATATCGCCTTCTGATATTGTTATACTGGAGCTATCGTCATTTCAGCTTGAAGACCTCACAGCAAGTCCGCATATTGCGGTAGTACTCAAAGTAACGCAGGAACATTTGGCAAATATCGATCCTCTTGCCACTAATTACCACGAATCAAGAGATGCGTACGTTGAAGCAAAAAAATCTATTGTCAGGTATCAAAGCGCTGGTGATATCGCAGTAATGAATGCCGATGATCCGACGAGCAGTGGATTTTCCGCACTGACTAAAGCCCGTGCGTATTATTTCAGCCGATCAAAAGAAACAGCTGACTCATATGTCAAAGATGGTGAAGTATTTCTCAAGTGGAACGGAACTGTTTCTTCAATCTGTCGAGAGTCGGATATTCAGTTAATTGGAATGCACAATCTCGAGAATATTGCCTGTTCCGCGCTTGTGGGGATATTATCAGGTGCTTCTATTGAGTCGATTCAGTCTGCAGTCCGTGCATTTAAAGGGTTGGAACATCGTCTGGAATTAGTCCGTACGCTAGACGGAATAGCGTATTATGATGATTCATTTTCGACTGTTCCTGAAACGGCAATCGCAGCCATTCAATCGTTTAAACAACCTTTGATTCTCATCGTCGGCGGATCGGAAAAAAGATCGGATTACACAGAATTAGGAAAAGAAATTACTCAATCAAATATCAGGGCACTTATAGTTATAGGCGATATGACAGAGCGTATTGTTGCGGCCGCAAGGCAAGCAGGATATACGGGAGATCTCCTCTGCGGCCTGAAGACAATGCGTGATATTGTAAAAACATCTCAAAAACAAGCCAAGACCGGGGACGTCGTACTCCTTTCTCCTGCGTGTGCGTCGTTTGATATGTATAAAAATTATAAAGAGCGGGGAAATATATTTAAACATGAAGTTTCCATTTTATAAAGATAAACGGGTTCCCGACAAGTGGTTGATATTGGGAGTTTTTGCTCTGTCGCTCTTTGGCGTTTTGATGGTTTATGATTCATCTGTGGCCATCGCCATACGGGATTTTTCCGATCAATATTATTATGTCCGTGAACAGCTCAAATGGCTCGTTATCGGTATCGTGGTATTCATAGCAGCCAGTAAAATATCCTACCGCTGGTGGTATTCACTGGCGCTTCCGCTCTTGTTTACAACTCTCGTTTTACTTATTGCGGTATTTATTCCTGGATTTGGCATACGTGCCCTCGGAGCTCATCGATGGGTCAATTTCGGCTTCTTTGTTCTCCAGCCGGCGGAATTAGCAAAGCTAGCTATGATTATCTATCTGTCCGCGTGGTTTTCTCATCCGGAAAAAGATAGACTTTTTTCATTTTTGTTGTTTCTGGGAATGGTGGTGGGGTTGGTGATGCTCGAGCCGGATTTAGGGACAAGCATGATTATACTCACGATAGCAATACTATTGTATTTTTTCTCCGGTGCTCCTATCCGGAATTTATTGTTTCTCATACCGGTTGTCGCTCTTTCGATAGGAGCTCTGGCTCTTATTGCTCCCTACCGGGTGGCGCGTTTAACGACTTTTTTCAATCGGCAACATGATCCCTTGGGTGCATCCTATCAGATACGGCAGGTACTTTTGGGTCTTGGGTCCGGAGGATTGACCGGTGTCGGCATAGGGAAATCGCGGCAAAAGTATGAATATTTACCGGAGGCCAATACGGATTCAATATTTGCTATTATCGGAGAGGAAACGGGGTTTGCAGGCGGAGCGCTGGTAATTTTTGCATATCTCTTTATCGTCTGGAGAGGATTTCGGATCGCTCAGCGTGCACAAGATTCATTTGGTCGTTTATTGGCACTGGGAATATCGTCTTGGGTTGCGGTTCAGTCAATTATTAATCTTGGCGCTATGGTTGCGCTTGTGCCGCTGACCGGGGTACCATTGCCTTTTATCTCCTATGGCGGGTCGAGTTTTATTATACTGTTGGCTGCGATGGGTATATTGGCAAACATAAGTAAAATGTAGTATGAGCACTTCTTTAAAAAAACTATTTATTTCCGGCGGGCATTTGACGCCTGCTCTATCTGCTATAGATGAGATACGGATGCGGAAAGTTCCATGGGAGATCGTGTTTATTGGACGGAAAACCTCTATGGAGGGCTTTAAAGATGAGGCGCATGAGGAGCGTGAAGTGCATGCGAAAAATATTCGATTTTTACCGTTAATCGCAGGTCGTTTACAACGGACTCTCACGATTAATACTATCAACTCATTGTTCAAAATTCCTATTGGATTTATTCAGGCTATCTATTATTGTCTCAGAGAGCGTCCTGACGCTGTGTTATCTTTTGGCGGATACGTAGCACTACCCATAGTGGTATCAGCTGCATTTTTTCATATTCCTGTTATTTCTCATGAACAGACATCGGTTCCCGGCTTGGCAAATAAAATTATTGCTTTATATGCAACAAAAATCTGCGTAACCTTTGAAGAAACACGCACTCTGTTTCCCAAAAATAAAGTCGTTTTTACCGGTTTGCCGGTTCGAAATGATATGTTTATATCACAGAGTCAACCGTCATGGGTAAAAGATACACTCAAGAGTCCTATTATCTATATTACAGGAGGGAGCACCGGTTCTACATCACTCAATGCGCTTATCTTTCCATTGATTTCCTGTCTGACAGAGAAATATTTTGTCATACATCAAACAGGGAGATTATCTTTTGATCAGGCAATACTTTTAAAACAAAAAAATTATATCCTGAAGGATTATTTTGAAATTGAAGAGGTTAGTTGGATATTTCAACATGCGGCATTGATAGTGGGTCGATCCGGAGCCAATACTGTCATGGAAATAGCGATGACCGGGAATATCGGACTTTTTATCCCGTTGCCTTGGTCCGGCGGAGGTGAACAGATGAAAAATGCTCAGTGGCTTGAAAAACAGGGAACAGCAGAGATACTTCCCCAGGCCCAAGCCAATCCCGGGAGATTGATGCAAAATATCCAAAAAATATTGAGTGCGAGCACTATCTATGGGGACCGGGCGAAGAAATTATCCCTACGTATACAGCGGGATGGAGCTAAACTGCTCATTGATGAAGTGGCGCGTTTTGTATGAAGACGCTTGTTATTTTCATTGCCATACTCCTTGTTAGTTCCGTGGCATACATCATTGTGAGTTTCTTTTTTTCTCTCCAGACAATAGAAGTCATTGGGGCAAATGTTCAGATAGTCATCGACGAGAAAAAAATGTCAAAAAATTTACTTTTTTTCCCATCCGATCGGGTACGGAAAGAAATTATAGCTGATAACACGCTTCTTTCTGATGTTCGCTTCCAAAAAAAATATCCCCATACGCTTGTGATTGTGCCTGTACTGCGTCCGGCTTTTGCCCGACTTCGATCAGTCGAACGTGTGGTACTTCTGGACCGGGATGGAGTGGTATTGATGGATGGAGATCAGGGATTAGCTCTTCCTATCATTCAATTTAATCTTACGGATATTCGGGTGGGCGAAACGATTACAGAAAAAAGAGTACAAACGGCTCTTGCGCTATTGAACGGGTTGCAGAAAATGTTTACTATTCTGTCCATATCAGAATTCGATGGATCATCTCTACTTGTGAAAGCTGGCAAAACAGATATATTCATTGCTCAGGAACGGGACGTGGGCGAGATACTGGCCACTTTACAAACATTGATCACGGGGTTTAGAATAAAGGGTACACTGCCCGCGGTTGTTGATCTTCGTTTCGACAAACCGGTTATAAAATTTTAATCCTATGGCGCGCGACCACGTCGTTTCCGGAATAGATGTTGGTACATCTAAAATTACTACACTCATAGCAACGCTTTCCGAGGAGGGGGATGCTCAGGTCATTGGGGTATCCACAGTACCGAGTAAAGGACTCCGTAAAGGTCAGGTTGTTAATATTGAAGAGGCGACTCTCGTTATTTCCCAATCTGTGGAAGCTGCTGAGCGCATGGCAGGTACGTCTGTAGCCAAAGCATTTATTTCTGTCGGCGGAAGCCATATTGCATCTCAGAATTCTCATGGAGTAGTAGCGGTGGCTGAGCCTGACCGGGAAATCACACAACAAGATGTTAAACGGGTGATTGAAGCGGCCAAAGCTGTGTCGCTCCCGTCTTCTCGGGAAATATTACACGTATTGCCTCGCGGTTACATAGTGGATAGTCAGGAGGGAATAGTAGATCCGGTTGGCATGACTGGCGTTCGATTGGAAGTCGATACCCATTTGGTGACTGGCGGGGCAACGGCCGTGCGGAACTTGCGAAAATGCGTGGAAGAGCTCGGAGTGGAAGTCAGCGGGATGGTATTTGGAGGACTGGCTTCCGCAGAAGCAAGTATTTCTGATACAGAAAAAGAGCTGGGGGTAGTCCTTATAGATATCGGCGGGGGGACGACTGATGTCGCTATATTTGTCGAAGGAGCGCTTTCGTATTCTTCCGTTATCCCTATTGGGGCTATCAACATAACAAAAGATTTAGCGGCGGGTCTGCGGATTTCACTTGAAAGCGCTGAAAAAGTCAAAATTCTTTTAGGCCAAGCGCTCAAGATTCCTGCGTTGTCCGAAGAAGAAGAGAAGTCTAAGTCAACGAAAACTGATAAAACGGACGAATTGGATGTGTCAACGCTCGCTTTACCTGAGGAGTTACGGGTGCTTTCTAGAAGGACGCTTGTGGAAGGAATTATAAAACCCCGGTTAAATGAAATATTCAGTATGGTTGCGTTGGAATTGAAAAAAAGTGGATTTGGCGGCATGACCCCGTCAGGAGTTGTCATCACCGGAGGCGGTGCAATGACTGTTGGAGCAGTCGAAGCGGCACGGCGAAATCTCGCGATGCCGGTACATATCGGTATTCCAAAACGCACGAGTGGTTTGATCGACGAGATTACATCTTCAGCTTTTACGACAAGTGTGGGATTGCTTCTTTATGGGGGGAGGTCGGGGAAAAATGAAGGAACGGCTTTTTTTAGCGGATTTGGTAAAATTGGTGATCGTGTACAAATCAAAGGTATTGCAGGAAAGATCATAGATCTGGTAAAGTCATTCATGCCCTAATTCATAAGTGCCTCAGACTGCCCCTGTGGAACAGAACATATGCTCATTAAACCGGATATAGCACGTTTTGCAAAAATCAAAGTCATCGGTATC
>CAYHEJ010000019.1:0-2059 GCA_964355625.1 uncultured Gammaproteobacteria bacterium | reverse complement strand
TATGCTCATTAAACCGGATATAGCACGTTTTGCAAAAATCAAAGTCATCGGTATCGGCGGCGGCGGTTGTAATGCAATAAACTCCATGATTTCCGTCAATCAAATAGGTGGTGTGGATTTTTTGGCTGTGAATACCGACGCGCAGGCGCTCCTCACGTGTCTCGCGTCGATGAAAGTTCAAATCGGTGAGAATCTTACGCGAGGACTGGGGGCAGGCGGTAAACCGGAAATCGGGGAGCAGGCCGCTGAAGAATCAAAAGAAAAAATTAAGGAGTTTTTACGAGATACCGATATGGTATTTCTCACCTGCGGCGAAGGAGGCGGTACCGGCACCGGCGCTACTCCGGTAATCGCTGAACTTGCCAAAGAAATGGGAGCCCTCACCGTAGCTGTTGTCACCAAACCATTTCAATTTGAAGGTGCGCGGAGAATGGTAGCTGCCGAGGATGGTATCAGCAACCTCAAAGATAAAGTCGACACGCTCATTGTCATTCCCAATCAACGGTTGCTTGAAGTGATTGATAAAAAAATGACCCTGTTGGAGGCGTTTCGCGTTACCGATTCTGTGTTAGGTCAGGGAGTGCAGGGGATAGCAGACCTTATTACGATGCCAGGGCTTATCAACGTAGATTTCGCCGATGTCCGGACGATTATGACGAGCGCCGGATCTTCGCTTATGGGAATTGGTACCGGTGTCGGAGAAAATAGAGCCGCAACTGCCGCCCGTACTGCAATTGCCTCGCCGCTTCTTGAGATATCTATTGAAGGCGCTAAGGGCGTGCTTTTTAATATCACGGGTGGTGCTGACCTGACGATGATGGAAGTAGATGAAGCGGCAAAGCAGATTTCTGCGGCTGTCGACCCTGATGCGAATATCATATTTGGCGCGACGATCGACGAATCGCTTGTGGATCAAGTAAAAATTACCGTTATTGCAACGGGTTTTGATGAAACAAAGAGGAGACTCCGTGAATTAACCGGAAGATCAACGCCTCAACCTGTTCCCACTATATCGCAGCCACAGCAAACAGTGGTTACAGTTCCAGCTGATGATTTACCTCCGGAAGAAGACGAATTCGACATCCCCGCATTTTTGAGATTGAAGAGATAGGATAAGAAAGCTTCAAAGTCTCTATTTTACCGGGAATCCCGGCAAATGAGTTTGCTAATTTTTCTCTTCGTTGATATACTTAAAATAATCGAAAATGCATTTTTAGCCGCAATCAACGGTGAGCAGAGGAAAGAAATTTGAGTGGATCCCCGATCAGGTCGGGGATGACACAAGAGAGTAGAATCCTCCGGGTAAGCCCGTGATAGCATTCATTAAGAAGCAAAAAAGGTGGTACCACGAACACCCGTTCGTCCTTTATAAAAGAAGGAGAGCGGTTTTTTTATGGGTACAGCATTAGAGCTAGGAAAATTTAAACATTGGCATGAGGAGAACCCTCGGTTTGCCGATGCACTAAGGCGATTTCAAACAAATCGTCGAGCGAATTGTGGGCAGAATGATCCTTTTGTAGTTTTGGGGGAAGCGCTTTTCAGCATGCGGTTATCAGATATTATTGCCAAGTTTTGTGAATCGAATTTTGATCCGCAAAACGTTGTAGAAATATTAAGGAAAGAATTTATGGCGCCGGTGTATTATGTTGAAGAAAATAGTGAGATAATAGTTCGTGTGGTAGACGGATATCAATTTGCGGGGGGCGTTCAAAGTCCTGTATATACTGATGTGGACTGGGCAACGGGAGAAGTTAGATGATATGAAAGCGAAACGGTGCATCGTGATTATTGATGGGAGTAATTTTTACTTCAAATTAAAGGATTTGAGTCTTCACCATCTCCTTAACTTTGATTTTGCTGGGTTTGCAAAGATGCTGGCTGGTGAGGGATATGAGATTAAACAGGCAATATATTGTGTAGGCAAAGTAAGAACCGATGGGACAGAAAAAACACAAATCTTATTTAACAACCAAAGGAAACTATTGGCACATCTTAAGAAACATGACCACTCTTATTCTTTAGGGTATTTAATGAAAACAGACGGAAAATATCATGAAAA
>CAYHEJ010000018.1:8646-9129 GCA_964355625.1 uncultured Gammaproteobacteria bacterium | reverse complement strand
AGTTCAGACGTGTGCTCTTCCGATCTAAGGAGAATAATATTTCCAACTTGAACTTGGGCAGTTGGAATAAGCTCCTCTTTTCCACTTCGAATCACCCGTGCCTGGGGAGGAACGAGATTGAATAGGGCCTGTAGTGCATCCGTAGTTCCACGCCTGGACTTCATTTCCATCCAATGACCAAAGAGAACGAATGTTGTCAGCATCGCCGCCGCTTCGTAAAATGACTCTTTGCTGCCAAGAAGTGTCAGAACCACGCTGAATGCATACGCTGCGGTAATGCCAACGGCGATAAGAACTGCCATATTCAGCGTCTTTGCTTGAAGTGCTTTATATGTGGAATACAAAAATATCCAACCGGAATAGAAAAATACCGGTGTAGTTAGAAAAAACAAAATCCAAGAATCAACGCTCTTAAAAAAGTAGGTGATAATTATGATGGGAATCGATAAAAAAAGAGCAAAAAAGAACTTGTTGCGGATATAT
>CAYHEJ010000018.1:8109-8636 GCA_964355625.1 uncultured Gammaproteobacteria bacterium | reverse complement strand
TCCCATGGCCATTGTCATGCTCATCTTAAATTTTTCCCAAAATGACATCTTTGTGTGTCTCATCTGAGTCGGCACTAATAACATGCCACAGTTTGGGCACTTCCCAGGTTTGTTTTCTTGCACTTCAGGATGCATCGGACATGTGTACATGGTCATATTCATACTATTATTTCCATAACAGCATTATGCTTGAAAAACTCTCAGTTCACAAATTAAAAATGGCGGCGAATTTTGTGCTCAAATTTTTCAGGGCTATCAAGACCGACAAGTATAATCTGATCCATATATCCACCTGAGGCGCTTATTTCTATAATGACATCGCCAAAGTGAAATAGTTTACCGATGACACCTTGGTGGACAGAAACCGAACGGATATTATCAAGATCATATATTTTTTCGATAATATTAAACACACCATTTCTCTTTACGAGATGCGTATCAGCAACGAAATAGGAACTCCCTAACCATCCCATTATTGCTCTAATGATAAAAAAGATCTGGAAGAAACTTTTGCCGATATGAAGAGC
>CAYHEJ010000018.1:0-8099 GCA_964355625.1 uncultured Gammaproteobacteria bacterium | reverse complement strand
AAAAGGGAGAGGAGCCTGAAGGAAATAGATTCTCATAAGAAAAAAGTTAGCAAAAACGTACAGGAGATCCGTAATAATAAGTAGGGAAATAAGCTGTATTACCAAAACCGCGCTGCTCGCTCTGGTAGGCTCGATACCATCAACATCATTCGTTCTAGAGTTATTCATAATTACTCTTTTATTATTTTGTTGAATAATTTTTTAATAGACGGAAAATAGCCCGGGGTTTTCTTCTTATACATAGCGTAAGCGCTCCCGAATTTTTGGAGCATTTCCTTTTCCTCGGTTTTGGCAAGCCGTATATACCGCCAAAT
Source organism: uncultured Gammaproteobacteria bacterium (assembly GCA_964355625.1). Lineage (GTDB taxonomy): Bacteria > Patescibacteriota > Microgenomatia > UBA10105 > UBA927 > CAYHEJ01. The sequence goes on along the minus strand of CAYHEJ010000018.1, from coordinate 7,785 downwards.
CAGAATCGGTGCCATGAACAGCGTAATAAGCGTTGGCCACTGGACAAGAAAGCCAAAAATGATGAGGATAAACGCCAGGTACTGCGGATGTCGGATATATGCATATACACTGGTGGTAGCTAGCTTGTGTCGCCGAACAGCTTTATACAGTACTTCCCAAGCTTTACCCAGAAGAACGAGTCCACCAATAATCAGGGCATAACTGACAATATGCAAAATATTAAAATGCGGATCACCATTTAGACCTAAGAGTGTGTTGAGTATGTGCCCGTTGTTATGGGTAAAATCCAATCCCAATCGATTACCGAAATAAGAGGTGAGAAGATAGATAGTTAAGGGAAAACCGTACATCTCGGCAAATAGAGCTACGATGAAAGCGCCAAAATAGCGAAAGGTTGTCCAATCTGTCTTTGTTCTCGGTTTAAACGCACTTTTGATAAAGTACAAAAATAGGACGATGTTAACTATAACGAGCAGCCAATTTCCGTAGTCATACCCCATATATCTGCAGTATAGAAAAATGTGATGAAGATATTGTGAAGATGTTATACTACAATAGGTAGTATCTTATGTTACAAAAAATACTAAGTCCTCTGGAGCAAGAAGTCATGAATATAGTTTGGGAATGTGAAGATTGCTCTGTTCGTGATGTGTTAGCGAAATTGGACAAAGAGAAAAGACTTGCCTACACAACTGTGGCGACAATTCTTCAACGGCTTTTTGAGAAGGGTCTTGTGAGACGCAAAAACGAAGGCTTGGTTGTCCATTACTCGCCAAAAATCTCCAAGACAGATTATGGTAAAACATTGGCTCAATCTTTTGTCAGCAAGTTTATTAAATCCTTCGGCGATTCGGCAATCGCCTCATTTGCTGGATCGATAGAGAAATTACCAAGAGCTAAAAAAGATTACTTTTTGAAATTATTATCCAAAAAAGCATGAAACTAAATAAGTATTTCGCTGTATTCATTGGACTTTTTGTGGGATTTAATGCCATCTTGGTTATCGTATTTCAAAAGTATTTTCTACTTCTGTTACACCATACTATTTATTACTGCCAGGAAATGGCCAAAACTTTGTCTCTTCGCCTACCGGGGAATACCGGTCTAGTTGTTTTTACTCTTTTGTCGGGGATTTTAGCGATAACTGTCTTTAAATTAATTATCACTGCAATAAAAATTTTCAGATTAAAAAAGAGCTTGAGCAATAATATAGGTGAGAATGATAATATCTCTTCGCTTTTACGTAGACTCAATCTGCAAAATCGTGTTTTAATTATAGATTCATCTCGACCGTTTGCTCTTTGTTTCGGTCTGATAAATCCTAAGATTTACGTTTCTACGAAACTAACTAACCTGCTTTCGAGAGATGAGCTGGAGGTCGTTTTACGTCACGAAAAGTATCATCTGGAGAATAGGGATACGTTGATTCTTATGCTAGCAACTATTTTCGAGTCTCTCTTACCATTTTTCCCACTTATTTCTGACCTTATCCGCCAATATAAGATAGAGCGTGAGTTGTCTGCTGACCGAGCGGCAAGTTATGACCAAGGTGACAAACACCTAACTTCAGCTTTGACAAAACTGCTTCAATATGAACCGCAAGTTGCCTTTGTGGCAGCACCGGCAATCGCCGATGCGGATACATTAGAAGTAAGGATAAAACGGCTTATGAACAAACGATACTTTTATAAACGGTTTACATGGAAAAACTTTTTTATCAGTTTTGCTTCGGTTGGGTTCCTTTTAACCTTGGCGCTTACTCCGGTGAATGCCGTTGAATTACATAACGAAAAGCATGATGTAGTGTTTGTTTGTACCCAAGTTCATGCGTGCGAAAGTGTCTGTAAAAACTTCAAGTCTCCGATGCAAATCACTGCACCCCTTTATACCCCCGTATCTCCAATTCCTTAAACAGTGTCCCTCTTTGGTACTTGACAATAGAAAGAATAATCTACTACACTTTGTAGTAGTATGACAGAAAATAAATATAGTCCTTTCCTTGCTCCCGTATTAGTAGTCCTTCTGACCGTCGGATCGTTTTTTCTTGGCTCTCTCACTACCAAAGTAAAAATTTTGGAAAAAGGTGGTGTTGCTAGGGCTCAAGCTCCTACCAATAATCAGCCTCCGGCGGCAGCAGCTCAGCCACCATCTCCAACAAAAGGCGTCGCGTCAGTTGATGATGATGCGGTTTTGGGAGATAAAAACGCCCCAGTAACAATTATTGAGTTTTCTGATTATGAGTGTCCATTTTGTAAACGTCATTTCGATCAAACATATCCAGAGTTAGTGAAAAAATATATAGAAACAGGTAAAGCGAAACTAGTTTTTAGAGATTTTCCACTCTCATTTCATGAGCCAATGGCTAGTAAGGAGGCGGTCGCGGCTAACTGTGCCAAGGAACAGGGCAGTGATAAGAAATATTATGAATTCCATGACGAAATATTCAAGCGGACAACGTCTAACGGAACAGGTCTGGATGATGCAAAGATTCAAACTATCGCATCAGACTTAAAATTAAACATGAGTTCATTCACCGCCTGCTTATCAAACAAAGCCATGATGGATGAGGTGAAGAAGGATATCGCGGACGGCTCTGCGGCTGGTGCCTCGGGAACACCAACGTTCCTAATTGGTAAAACAACGAGCAATGGAAAGATTGAGGGCGATCTACTTATTGGAGCACAACCATTTGCTGCATTCCAAGCGGTCATAGATCCTCTGCTTTAAGCAATTATGACCACGCTTGCGCGGATACTCCGACAACCAAAATATATAGTGGTGACAATACTCGTTGCACTCATGTTGGTGGCATTCGCAGCCTGGCTGCCAAATTTACATCTCATCACCAAAGCCATGACTTCCTCAACCATGACGCTGTGGCAAAAAACTAATTTAGTAACCAGTTTGCTGGGTTCTTTGCAGACTAACTTTACTCCACTATCACGAAACTTAACGATAGTGAGTGCTACACTCACCGGCATTCAATTAAGTTTGCTCATCTATTATTTACGCCGATCTATCAAGATCCAACAAGAGATGGGAATATCTTTGGCAGGTGTTGCCGCCAACTTATTAGGTGTTGGCTGTGCGTCATGTGGTTCTGTGGTGCTTACATCGCTCATTGGGATTGGCTCTGCTACAACCATTTTGGGGATCCTGCCATTTCGAGGACAGGAATTTGGTTTTGTTGGTATTGTAATCTTGTTGATCGCTATCAGTATTACTCTTCATAAAATTAACCAGCCATTCGTTTGCGATGATAAGAAAAAATAACTATGGAATATCCGGAAAAGCGGAACTATTATCGGAAGCAGCCAAGCCGCAGCCAGGCGAATTTGTTGCCTCACTGGGAAATAAGCATATTCAAAATATTAGTGAAAAAGTATTCCGACAAAGTGCTTATGGCTCCATATCAAAAATTGGATGCTAAGATTGCTCTTACTGCTTGGACTCGGCTTGATAAGTTTAATGACTTTGACACTGAAAGAATTGAAAAATTTATTAACATTAAATCCTAATGAATAAATATCTGGTCATAGTAATCATTGCAATTACTGTCCTTGGAGGCGGTTTTGTTGTTTCAAGGCAACAAAAGAATAGTGCTGATACTACCAAGATACAGGAAGTTGTGATTCTTAAAAATGGTGATACATATAATTTAACCGCCAACTTTGTTAAAAAGTCTATCAATGGCCGGGAGATGAAAATGCTTGCCTACAACGGTTCGATCCCCGGCCCTCTCATTAAGGTTCCTCAAGGAGCGGAAATAACTCTCAAGTTTACCAATGACACAGACGTTGACTCGACTGTTCATTCTCACGGAGTCAGAGTTGATAATAAATTTGACGGTGTGCCTGATGTAACGCAGGACCCAGTTAAGCCTGGACAGTCATTTACATATCAACTCAAATTCCCCGATGCTGGCGTGTATTGGTACCATCCCCACATCCGTGAAGATTATGCCCAAGAATTAGGCCTCTATGGAAATTTTTTAGTTACTCCTAATACCCCTGATTACTGGGCAGAAGTGGACCGCGAGGAAGCGCTTTTTTTGGACGATATTCTCATTCAAAACGGACAAATAGCAAAATTTGATACGTCAACTATCAACCATACCCTCATGGGCCGGTTTGGCAATACCATGCTTGTTAACGGCGACGACAACTACAAACTATCTGTTAAGCAAGGAGAACGGGTGCGGTTCTATGTCACCAATGCAGCCAACTCCCGAGTCTTCAATTTTGCAATTCCCAACACCCGCATGAAGTTGGTGGGCGCCGATAACGGGAAATACGAACGTGAGGAATGGATTGAATCACTTATCATTGCGCCGTCTGAACGGGTAATTGTGGAAATTTTGTTTGACCAAGCCGGTAACTATGAAATTGCCAACAAAACTCCAAAAAAGTCCTATACATTAGGTACGATTGCCGTAGCATCCAACCCCGTAACCGCGTCGTTCGCAGCGGTTCTTCGGGTAAACAACGATGTTATTACCTCGCTCTCCCCACTGCGCCCTCTGTTTGATAAGCCAGCCGATAAAAATTTGAAATTAACTCTGCAAATGGGCGGGATGCAACACATGATGAGTACCGGCCAAATGATGCAAAACCAACAGATGTCTATGGTTCAGGTTCAAAAAATTGAATGGGAGGATGACATGGGGATGATGAATGCGCAATCGACGACCAAGACACTCAAGTGGACCCTTGTGGATCAAGATACTCAAAAAACGAATCTGGGTATCAATTGGCAGTTCAAAAAAAGTGACATTGTCAAAATCAAAATCTTTAATGACGACAAGTCCATGCACCCCATGCAGCACCCGATCCATATTCATGGACAACGGTTCCTAATAGTTTCAACCAATGGTCAAAAGAGTACAAATCTTGTCTGGAAAGATACAGCCCTTATCCAAGCCGGCGATACTGTTGAGCTTCTCGTCCAAATGGATAATCCGGGATCTTGGATGATCCATTGCCACATTCCGGAGCACATGGAAGCGGGAATGATGAGTGAGTTTACGGTACTGTAGCGTTAAGGGAATCAACTCTCAGTCTGCCAGCAGCAATTTTTCTTCTATAGTATCTATGAGTTTGAGCACTATTTCGTTTAATCCTTTTTCTTCCAAAGACTCAGGCAAAGAATCAATAATGTTCATTATCGAAACTCTTCTAAACTCCTTCACCATATTTTTGATCTGTAACTCCGGATACAAAGCAAAAATTAATCCCTCGATAGTTTCAAACCCTTTAAAGTATCTGACAATACTTACCGGAACTTTAAAACCATTTCTCTGAAGCAGGTTTAACGACTCAACCAGTATTGGCCCGGATAGTTTTTGTTGTTCTACATATGTTTTAGCCTCGTATGTATCTGTAATTTTTTTGACCAACAAATCATACTCACTTTTAACTACGTTTAAGTTGTCGGAAGAATTAACCCCACATAAAGCGATAAGAGTATTAAAAGATTCAGTGGAATTTCCGGTCATCATTGAACGCAAATATTTCAATATCAAGATCCGCTCTCTTTTTGAAAGTGTCCCCATTATTCCAAAATCAATAAACACCAATTTTTTGTCCTTTGTAAAAATGATGTTTGCCGGATGAGGATCAGCATGAAAAAATCCTTGAATGTGGGACATTTCCAGAGTATTTCTAATAAGATGGCTGACAATCTTTTTTCCATCAAAGCCTTGTGGTCTCAACTCTTTTTTTGATCGGATAATATGACTGAGATTAAACCCGTCAATATATTCCATTGTTAGTACCTTGGGAGTTGAAAACTTTCGATATACCTTTGGCCCTCGTATTCCATCATTCACAAGTTTCTCCACCTCGTTAAACCGTTCGATATTTGAAGCTTCTAATTCGTAGTTAAGTTCATCTTTTGTCCACGATTCGAATTCCTCTACGAGAGCACCGAGTTTATTGGATGGTCTAAACGATATATCAACTAACCATGCTATTTTTCGAAGTATGGATAAATCAGATTCGACAAGTCTTTTTGCGTTTGGCCTTTGCACTTTTACTGCGACCACATTTCCGTTTTTCAGTGTTGCCTTGTGCACTTGTGCAAAAGAGGCGGAGGCGACAGGAGTCAAATTAAATTCGTTGAACAACTCATCAGAATCAGATCCTAATTCCTGGCGGATAACCTCCGAAACTTGGGACCCGGGGAATGTAGGCACCTCATCAAGCAATTTATAGAGTTCATTACAATACGTATCAGGAATAACATCTGGCCTAAGGGCCAACATTTGACCCAGCTTAATAAACACTGATCCAAGTTTTTCTAATGATTCCCGCAGAAGGATCGCTTTCTTGGAAGTGTCACCATTACTTCTAAGCCTTATGAAGATGGCCCAGCCCAAAGGCAAACAAACGGATAAAATATCTCCGAGCCGACTAATACGGCTGCTTATGTTTTTCATAGTCTCATTTTATACTTTCGCCTTACAATCTTCACAAACAATAATTATTTGAGAAGACTTTTCAAAAAACCCAATAGACGCTTGTGCACCAGATTTCAGCTTTTTATCACAGAGAGCACATGTAGTATCTTTATTCAGAATTATTGACTGATATCCAATGATTGAATCTTCGCCGCGATCGAGATAATTTTTGAGCTTATTATCGATCGCATCCCAAACATCTCCATGAATTTCCAGATAATCTTCTACGAGATTTCTAATTAGATTAGATGTACTAACACGATGTTTTTTTGCTTTAGAAGCTACTTTTTCAAAAAGATCCTTTGAGACACGGGCGTGTAATACTTTTTCTTGTTTTTTGTCATGCATAAAAAAATTCACCTCCTCTCAATTACAATGTATACATTGTATCACAAATATATCTTTTGTGTTAAGTGATATACTGATAATGTGACAAACTGAAATTAATAAGAAAATTGAAATAATATTGTCTCAATATGAAAACAGAAACAAATTTTACCTCCGACTCCCCGCAGGTCATCGCCCCGCCGCCGCTTATTTATTTAAGCGGGCTTGCGGTGGGAATCACCCTTGACCTACTCAATCCCCTGCCGTTTACTCCCGATAATCTTGCGTTGCCTCTTGGCGCGGCGCTGATCGTGATTTCGATTATTCTTGTTGTTATTGCTATACGCGCGTTTATACGGGCAAAAACAAATATTGATGTACGGAAACCAACCACGAGCATCGTCAGTACCGGTCCCTATCGCTTTACCCGCAATCCTATATATCTCTCTATGACGCTCTTCACTATTGGCATAGCCATTTGGATGAATACGCTCTGGATATTTATCACGCTCATTCCGGTACTTTTGGAAATTCAATTCGGGGTCATCGCGCGCGAGGAGGCGTATCTCACAAAAAAATTCGGCAAGGAATATCTGCACTATAAGTCAAAGATGCGCCGTTGGTTATAATATTAGTATGAAATTATCAATCATTCTTTCAACAAAAAATGTAGAAACCAACTGGAATGCGTTCAGACTTGCCAATCTTGCCCTCAAAAAGGGTGACGATGTGCACGTGTTTCTTCTCGGTGAAGCGGTAGAATACGACCAAGTGAGTCAGGAAAAATTTAATATAAGAGAACAAGTTGACATATTTTTGCAATCAGAGAAAGCTACACTGGTGGCTTGCGGTACTTGTATGACTCTACGCCACCAAAAAGACAGCAAGACGTGTCCCATGGGAGGTATTGCAGATTTGTATGCTCTCGTAGCCACCAGCGATAACGTGTTAACATTTTAATTTGAAAGGAAAAAATTATGGATTTTGATTATACAGTTAC
>CAYHEJ010000017.1:0-9199 GCA_964355625.1 uncultured Gammaproteobacteria bacterium | reverse complement strand
CATTAGATATCGGCCGGAAAAACACTCATTATTTTAATCCCACGGGTTTAGAGATGATGAAAAAGGATCTCAAAGTAGCAACATTCATTGGTGCATACTTTGAAAATAAAATGGTAGGGTTTGTCGCATTTAAAGAAGTAAATAATCAGGTTATTGAACTTGCGTGGATGGCCATAGAACCAAAATATCAGAATCAAAATATAGAAACACTTCTTGTAAAAGAAGGCATCAAGCTACTTCCCAATAAATATGTTTTATGCGAGATGAAAACATTATCGGAAATCGATCCCGATCCGCAATATGCCAGAACAAGAAAATTTTATAAAAAGCTAGGATTTATTCCTCTTGAAACAATAAATCCATATCCCGGTTGGGGAGAAGATAATCCCTGTCAGATTTTCGTTAAAATTTTATAATATGAAAAATAAAAACCAATTGAATATTCAAGGCGCGAGATTTCTCGTACTTGCTACTCTCACTCATGGCTTGTATGGCATTTTTTCCCGCTTGATTGGTCAGGAATTTGGCCAAATATTTCAAGTAGTCGCACGGAGTGCAATTTTACTTATTTTCTTTACAGTTCTTACTCTCATTCAAAAAAGCTGGCGTAAAATCCATCAAGGCGACTATCCATGGTTTTTTCTCATGATTATCCCCGGTCTTGTCGCACTTGTTTCAATGTTTACCGCCTTCAATCATCTCCCTCTTGGGACGGTCCTTTTTACCTATTATGCCGTCTCGACACTAGGCGGTTACTTCTTGGGTTTTTTATTATTTAAAGAACAATTGAATAGAGTAAAAATAGCATCGCTCCTCTTGAGTTTTTTAGGTTTATATTTAATTTTTTCCGGTTCATTTCAACCGGGAAATCTTTACTACCTCCTCCTCTCTTGTCTCGCCGGACTCGGAGGGGCGGCCTGGAGCGTCGTGTCGAAGAAAATATCAGGAACATATCCTATCTCACAAATTCTTTTGGTGGATAGCTTACTCCTCGTGGTCATAGGTTTTCCTATTTCACTATTACTCAAGGAACCTGTCTCGCTCCCTTCATTTTCAATCCATTGGCTCGGCATACTCGGGTATGCAACTGCAGCGATCGGGTCAAGCGTTTTTACTATCAAGGGATTTAAGTATTTGCAGGCTCAGATCGGCAGTCTCATAATGTTGCTGGAACCTGTTTTTGGAGCGCTTATCGGTTGGCTGGTCTATAAAGAAGTTTTAACGCTTTACTCAGCAGTAGGAGCCTTCATCATTCTCGTGGGTATCTCCCTGCCTAATCTAAAAGGCAAGTCATAAAATGATACAATACGCTCATGTTAGTCGATAATATCAAGCTAATCATACAAGCGGGCAGTGGAGGTAATGGGTCTGCACACCTGCGGCGCGACGGCCAGACAGCCAAAGGCGGACCGGACGGAGGCAACGGCGGGAACGGCGGGAACATCTACTTTCAAGGATCTCACAATCTCACAGATCTTCAGGAATTCCGCTATAAGAAAAAAATTACCGCAGACAGCGGCACGGACGGCAAACGGCAAAAAATGTTTGGTAGAAACGCGCCACATCTCACGATCTATGTACCGCTTGGTACAAGTATCACGGATCTCAAAAGCGGCAATGTTATCGAAATAACTGGTACAAACGCCCCTGTATTAATGGCTCAAGGAGGCAAAGGAGGCCGGGGAAATACTGAATTTAAATCCGCTACGAATCAAACGCCGAGAAATTTTGAAAAAGGCACACCAGGGGAAGAAAAAGAATTATTTTTAGAATTACGGCTGATTGCGGAAATCGGACTGATCGGCCTTCCGAATGCCGGAAAAAGCAGTCTCTTGGCGGCTTTAACCAACGCCACCCCTACGATTGGCGCATATCCCTTTACCACGCTTGAACCAAATATCGGCATGCTCAAAACTCACCCTATTGCAGATATTCCGGGACTCATTGAAGGAGCGTCAAAAGGAAAAGGTCTGGGAATAGATTTCCTGCGTCACATAGAGAAAACGAAAATCCTCATCCACCTGATTGACCTCACCAACACCGCTCCGAAAAAAGCATACGATACAATCCGCAGCGAATTTAATAGATTTAATCCCCTCCTTCTTGATAAGCCCGAGTATATTCTTTTATCGAAAACCGATCTCGTCGATGAAAAAGTTATTATTCGCGTAAAAAAACTTTTCACAAAACTCGGTAAACACGTATTCACCTGCTCTATCTATAATCCCGATAGTATCGACGCGCTCAAACAAACACTTTTGGATCTACTGGCATGAAAAAAATCTTCATAAAAAGGGAGCAGACAATCCCTTTCACCAAAGAGGGTTATCAAAAAGTATTGGATGAAAAAATCAAACTCCTCTCAGAAAGACCCGAAGCAGTAGAGCACCTCCGTAAATCGCGGGAAATGGGCGATTTATCCGAAAACGGGTATTACAAAGCATCACGCCAGCGACTATCTTTCTTGGATTCTCGAATTCGACGGATAGAAAGACTCGTCCGTCTTGGCCGGATCGTAGTATCAACCGGAAATAATCAGGTAGAAATCGGAAACGTCGTAACTATCACCGATAGCACAAAAGAGTATACCTATACAGTTGTGGGTGGTTATGAATCAGATCCATTAAATAAAACTATTTCCAACTTTTCCCCCATTGGCCGCGCACTGATTGGAAAAAAAAAGAACGACTCAGTAGAGGTCTCTGCTCCATCCGGCATCAAAAGGTACACCATTGTGAAGATTACGTAATTAGCTTTCAGGCAAACTCAGAATATTTTCTTTTTTAGTGGTAAGTCCATCAGCGATAAGACCATCTATGATGGTGTGAATATATTCTTTGGTAGAACCATACTCTTTGCTCACAGACGAAATCAGTTGATCTTCCGCAATTTCCCTCTCCCGTAATCGATCCATTATTCTTCCGCGGTAAAACCGGTTTGATTCCCGAAACGGCTTTTGTTTTTTCTGTGATGCCTGTGGCACTTTTAGTTCCATCGCGCCAAAATCCATCAGCGCCTGATGCCATTCCCATGACTTTCCCTTGGGAACTAGCTGATCTGCAACTCGTTGAATATCAATGGGTTTTTGCGGTTTATCATCAAAAAAATAATGGGTTATGATTTTTCTGATATTCGTATCAACCATAGCCACATCCTGCTTATAAGCGAAAACTAATAGTGCGCAAGCAGTATATATACCCACACCGGGAAGCTTAATCAGCTCCGTCGCGCTATCCGGAAATATACCGCTATAGCTCTCTATGATGGCTTTAGCCGAACTCCGGAGGTATAAAGCACGCCTATTGTACCCCATTCCCTTCCAAGCACGAAGTACTTGGGCAGGGGTGCTCGCGGCTAATGTGGAAACGTCCGGAAATATTTCGATAAACTCAGTATACTTTGGGATTACCCGAAGTACTTGTGTCTGTTGAAGCATAATTTCTGATACGAGGATGCGATATGGATCGTGCGTTTTACGCCAAGGTAAATCGCGATGGTGATCCTGCCACCAATCAAATAGAGTCTTTTGGAATTTTCGGATTTTTGAAGGAGAAAGAACCATCTTACTGCGTGGTCGTCGGGCGCTCCGGCAGATTAAAATCTTTGACGTGCGTGACTTCTGTCACTGTTTTATTTACCCGATTTCCCATGCCTTTCACCCGAACCCTATGCCCCACCTGAATATCTGCTTGACTAATAGCCTGTTCTTTGCGATTGACAAACTTCGTACTACCCGTCACAGTGACCATCTGGCTTGTCCGCTTGTCACTCACTGTGGTCATCACCCAACCCGTGCTTGTAAGAGAAGTGATTTCGCCTACAAAAACTCCGTACCGTTTCTGAATGGATATATCACGGAGTACACATGCTTCGATCGTAGTCTTGGCGTCATCCTGCCAGATCCCGTATACATTGATCATATCCCCGAGGGTATATTCAGACAAACTGGATGTTCCCCAATAACGGCGGTTAAATTTCGTGGTGCATTTATCAAATGTACCGGTAAGCACCGTATAAGATTTACCATCTCTTTCTACTGTTAGTGTCGTTCCATTCATTGCAGTCAGTTTACCTAAACCAATAGTCGCCCGTCCACGGGCAACCGCTCTGAGAGCATCCGGCTTTGCATATACCGGAGATGCCATTCCCAATATACTAACAAAACCTACTATACCAATAATCATTTTTGTTGAATTCATATATTAGTAATACGCAAAAACGGGTTAAAAAGTTTCACTCCAAGTAACGACAACTTCTGTTTCTGCGACATTGCCATCGACATCTACAGCCGTCACTATGATGGAATTTTCGCCTTCATCCAAAGCTACAGATAAAGCAAAGTTGCCCGCGGAATCAGCCACTCCTTCTGCCTCATTGGCATAAACTTCAGCCTTTGGTAGTGTTTTCCCCTTAACCGTCACCTTAGAACTGGTAACTGTAGTCCCGTTAACCGGTGAAGTCACCGTCAAAGCAATCTCTGAAATTTTTGCCACACTTTCTTGGGTAGGCGTAATGGTCGATTGCTCCACTACCTTTTGTTTATCCGACGAAATTTGCGGTCTTATTTGATTTTGTGAATAAAAATATCCACCAATTACAACAAGGAACAAAACGATGATAAAGAGAACAGAATTTTTGTTCATAATCTAAATTTATCAAGCTGATGTAATTTTTTTTGCATAATAATCCGCCTTCTATTAGTCGCAAAAATAAAACTCACTAGTAATCCGAATATACATACAGCGATAATTATACGTTCAATCGGTAGTTCATCCCAAAAAGTTATCAGTGCCTCACGCCAAAATTCAACGATAATTTCGCGATCCTGTGAGAATAATTCTATAAAATCAAACGCACGTTTCTCAAGTAAATCTCTCATTACTAATAATAACATCACGAGAGATGCAAGAACAAACGTTCCAGAAATAGCAATAAAAGTCCTAAACCACAAAGCGACACGTTTCCGTTCGTAGCCGGCGACTTTTTCCATCACTGTATGGGATACATCAATAATTTTCATAGGGAATTATTTTTTTCAACTGTTCTTTTGCCCGTTTTAGATGTGTACGTACTGTATTTATTGGTACATGTAACGTTTTACTTACTTCTTCATACGACAAATCATCAAAATAGTAAAGAGTTATGACATCCCGGTACTTTTCGGGAAGCGTGTTTACGGCAACCCTGACTGAGTCGGCAACATCCGCACGCAAATACTGTTCTATAAACGACTCATCCTCTTCCACATCCGCAACGTTCTCGAGAGATACATTCTTCTTTTGCTTCCGAAGAAGCGAGATGGCGTTATTTTTTGCAATTTCAAAAACAAACGTTGAAAATTTTTTCGAGGTATCGATGCGATCTATAACCTGATAGACCTTAAAAAGAGACTCCTGCACTACATCTGCCGCCATTGCCTCGTCGTGGAGAAACCGCATAATAAAACTATACAGTCCCCGTTGATAACGGGTCACTAATTTTTCATATGAGGCTATATCTCCCTGCCGGACCGCCGTGACGAGCTCCTCATCTGTCTTCCGGTTCATTATACAGCTAATTATAGTACAATAGAGTCATGAAGTCCGGTATTGTAGCCCTCATCGGTCGGCCCAACGTAGGAAAATCGACGCTGTTAAATCATGTGTTGGGCCATAAAGTGTCTATCACCTCACCGAAGCCTCAGACAACGCGGTTTAGCCTGCAAGCAGTGTATGAGGATGACCGAGGGCAAATCGTGTTTGTTGATACTCCAGGAATATTCGGAAAAGTCGACGACCAGCTGGGGAAACGCATCAATCTTTTTGCCGAGGAATCTCTTAAAGAGGGAGTTGACGCGGTTGTATACATGATTGACCATACAAGAGTGCGTGATTTTGAAGAAAATAAAGTTCTTGGAATCGTGCGCAAAGTCAAAGTTCCCAAAATTCTGGTAATAAATAAAATTGACGTCATAGAACCCACGCATATCGTGCAATACAAATTCATGGAAGAGGAATTTGATGCAGTAGTGCGAATTTCCGCGTTTGAACATAGGAATATCCCTACGCTTATGGAAACTATCTTTTCGTTTCTCCCCGAAGGAAAACCGCTCGTGGACAGTTCCCAACTCGTCCAGCCGGCGCTGAATCTCGACAGTAAAACATTTATCGCAGAGGCAATACGAGAAAAGGCGTTTTTATTTTTACGAAAAGAGGTGCCATATACGTTAACGACTGTCGTTGATGAAACGAAAGAACGGCCCAATGGGACCATGTATATAAAAGCACGGATTCTGACATCCGCGGACCGTTATAAAGCGATGATTGTAGGTAAAAGCGGATCGATGATAAAAGAAATCAGTATGGCAGCAAGAAAAGAACTTGAGACTGCTTCTAACAAAAAAGTTTACCTGGAGCTTACTGTTGAGACCGATCCCCACTGGGTAGAGCTGTTAACGTAATCCTGCTGAGAGTTTCATCTCTCCCGAGAATTTCGAGTGATTCTAAAAGCGGAGGACCAACAGTCTTACCTGTCACGGCGATTCGAAGCTCCATGAACACATCTTTTGCTTTAAAACCGGTTTTATCCGCTGCAGCACGGATTGCAGTCTCCATAGCATCATGATTCCATTCACACGTTCCAAGTACATCAACAGCCACCTTTAAAGGTTCAACCTTTAAAGGTCGTTCGAGGACGTGAGATTTTTCAAAGAAAAATCCGGCAAGTGACTCAAATTCTTTAAGCGTCTTTATTCTGTCACGCACCAGCGGCCACGTTTTTTCAATCATCTCTACGGGATATTTTTGATTAAAAAAATTATAAAGCTGATAGTTGACAGCTGATGGCTGAGAGCTTCTCAAATACTCCCCGTTCATCCACCGCAATTTTTCAATATCAAAAATCGGCGCGGTCGTTTGAACCGCTTCCAGCGTAAAGTTCTCAATCATTTCAGAAACAGAAAAAATATCTTTTCCTCCGGGATATGCCCAAGCAAGAGTTGCTAAGTAATTGTTTATTGCCTCCGGCAAAAACCCTTTTTCTTTGTAATCAGAAACCCAAACAGGATTCTTCCGTTTACTTAATTTACTTTTATCAGGATTTCGAAGAAGCGGCATATGGGCAAACACAGGTAAACTCCACCCGAAAAAATTATATAGCAATATGTGTTTCGGGGTAGACGATATCCACTCCTCTCCCCGAATAATATGAGAAATTCCCATAAGATGGTCATCCACAACGACGCCGAGATGATATGTGGGAAAGCCATCAGACTTCAATAGCACCTGATCGTCTATAAGTTTGTTTTCAAAAGAAATCTCTCCACGGATTAAATCAGTAAACGTGGTGACACCATCATCGGGAACTTTCAGGCGAATAACATATTTTTCACTTTTTTGAACGTTGTTATTTCTACACGTTCCATCATACATAGGCGGTAAATGGTTGGCTTCCTGATTTTTGCGCATTTCAGCAAGTCGTGGAGCGGAACAAAGACAATAATATGCATGTCCTTTCTCAACCAACTCATGTGCATATTTTTTATAAATAGCTAATCGGTCTGACTGACAATACGGCCCCTCATCATGTACTATTCCAAGCCATGCAAGAGAAGCCAGGATCCGCTCTTGGGACCCTTCAACCAGCCGCGTTCTATCTGTATCTTCGATCCGGATGACAAACTGACCATTATATTTTTTGGCAAAAACGTAATTAATAAGAGCGGTGTAAGCATTTCCGATATGCAAATCCTGTCCTGTAGGCGATGGGGCGATACGTGTCCGAACTAGTACCATGGTGGATTGATTCTACCATGCGTCCACCGTATACTCAAAGGAGATGTCACTTACAGAAACTGCGTACTACACAAGACGGACGATAAATTGGACTATTTTAGGAATTATCGCCTATTTTATACTCCGGCTAATCTGGGGAGGAACGGTTATTCTATGGCTTGCGATCTTTCCGCCAAAGGCGCCGCCGCCTAATCATGCTTTTGGGAAATTACCGGCACTCAAGTTTCCTCAACAAGCTACCCCTTCAGCACAGCTCACGTTTCAACTGGAGACAATTCAAGGCACTGTGCCGAGTGCATCTCCGACAGCCAGCGTTTATTTCATGCCAAAAACAGCTCCGAATCTTTTGGGACTCACGGATACGCAGGAATTTGCCAAAAAATTCCAGTTTGATCCGACTCCGATACAGGAGAGCAAAAATATCTACCGTTTCAACGATCCGACTGAACCTCTGCGGCGGATGCGCTATGATATCGTGTCGAAAAACTTCATCATCAGGTACGCGTTTGAACGGAATGCTGCTCTCTTTAATGAAAAAAACTTTCCATCTTCTGATGCTATTCAACAAGAAGCCATCAATATGCTGCAATCAAGCAACATATATCCTGTTGATCTTGAGGGTGGGTCTGTCGCCGTGTTATATTTACGGCTCACAGGCGACCAGCTAGTACCGACAACAAGCTTATCTCAGAGCGATGCGGTACGAGTAGATTTTTTTAGAAAACCAATTGGCAATACTCCAATTTTTACACCAATTATCGATGAAGCGCCGATTTCCATCATTTTCTCCGGAGCAAATAACCAAAAGCAACGACTCCTTCAATTTGCCTATACGTACTGGCCGATTGATTATCAAACGAAAGCAACATATGCCATCAAATCCAGTACGCTGGCATGGGAAGAGTTGCAGCAGGGAAAAGGATATATCGCACGGTATCCGAAAGATAGCTCAACTGCCATCGTACGAACCGCGTATCTGGCGTATTATGATACATTTGATCCGCAAACATATCTCCAGCCGATCTTTATATTTGAAGGTGATAATGGATTTATCGGATATGTTCCTGCGGTGAGCTCAGAATGGACGGAGTAGCTTATTGTTGAAATACCTCCCATTGATAATTCCCGAAAATCCAATCAATGAGTTTTGCGGTATCACCAAACCGGTCACGACTTCGGAGAACGACAATGATAAGACGGTGATTATTGCGTTCCATGAGCGTGATAAGATTTTCTCCTGCTTCTTCTGTCCATCCGGTTTTTATGCCTCCCACTCCGGGAATTTTCCCCAATAACTCATTGACGTTTTTCAGCGGATGAAAATACGTGTGGGTAACATCTGATACGGTAATCTGGGGGATCGCAACCATTTTGGCTATCACTTTATTGTCAAGCGCGACACTTCCAAGCCTCGCTAGATCAACCGG
>CAYHEJ010000016.1:0-9910 GCA_964355625.1 uncultured Gammaproteobacteria bacterium | reverse complement strand
ATCAGTAAATTTTTCATACAATTTTTCCCTCGGCCCTGCTAACTCATTTGCATACGAAATAAAATGCGGATAAAACGAAAGAGAACTCGTTACATACCACAAAAGAAAAAATAATAATACTACTTTCTGCACGTTGTTGTGCATGAATGTAATACCCGATCCCGCAATAATAAATAAAAAAGGATATAACGGCAGGGCATATCGAACAAGCGGCTGCATACCTGCCACAGAAGAAACGAAAAGAATTGAAACTATCGGAATCAAAAGTATGATCATCGTTGAGCGCAATTTCTTATTTCGATAACTCAATAAAAGACTTAGAACAAAAAACAGTGTTAATGGCAATGGTGTTTTATAAAATGTATTTACTATCATAAAATACCATCTTGGTTTAGGGTAAAATGTCCCAAGAAAAAATACCGGAGTTGAAATAGTTGAACGCACAACGGTATTCTTTAAGACTGCGATATAATCCCCCAAAGGGATATGCACCGTGCGAAGTCCAAACAATACTCCTTTAACAACTTGATTATCCTTTTGCACAGCCCAATTCATGAGCTTGACGGACACCCTCTCTGTATTTCCACCAGGAGCCACAATAACATTGAGCGTAAAAAAATATGTTGACCATACTACGAACAAACAGACTAGTGCAGATAAACAAATACGCAATATATATTTCCTAAACCAAGCAAACATTCGACGCCGTAATGAAAACAAAGTCAGAAGTGTTGCGCTCGCAAAATAAAAAGGTACTGCAGATATTTTTGAGGATGCCATAAGTCCGATACATAGACCATGAAATATAAAATTAAACCGTGAAGGATTTTGGAACACTTGTACAAGAGAGAAGTATGCTAAGAAAAAAAATAACGACACTCCAATATCCTGCGTTATATAGTGACTGTTTGCTAGTATGTTTGGCTCAAACACATAAAAGAAAAGTGCTAATAAAGCAGCTTCCATCCCGAAACATGACTGAGCAATGGAATAAATAGAAAACCCCAACACTATGCCCAATGCTATAATGACCATTCGCGCAGGAAGCTGACGAATATTGGGATAAGGAGAGGAGACGGTGAAACCTATGAGAGAAGGCAACACCGCAAGCTCCCGCATAAGAGGCGGCACGTTCGTATCGACAGAAAAGTCATGCTTACGCCACGCGTTGTTCCCCGCTTCTACCGCAACAATTTCATCAAACGTCAGCGATTCGCCAAACGCGCTTCCGATAGAGAGAATCGTAAAAATGCTCAAGAGGATGAAGACAACACTCATCGCAAATCGTTTCGTAATCATGAAAGTAGCTCGTTGTATAATGCAGACAATATTGATGCGCCTATTTTTATATCATGCACGCTCTCAGCTCTTTTACGCGCCTTTGCTGCAAAAGCCTCTCTCAATTTTGGGTTCAGAATATATGTTTTCAATGCGTTCACGATTGCTTGAATATCACCGGGAGGCACGAGAACGCCAGCCTCTCCGATGTTTTCCGGTATGCCACCTGTCTTGGTCGTCACAATTGGTAAACCACTGGCCTGTGCTTCAAGAAGACTCGTATTGTACTGCTCTTCCCAGGTTATCGTAGGCTTACTCGGGGCGATAAAAATATCCGCCTTCGCATACACTTCAGGCATTTCTTTATACGTCGCCGTACGAATCTCGAGATTTGGCTTATCCGCTAACCTCTTCTTCTCACTCCCATCTCCAACAAGCACAAAATTGAGCTTGAATGAATGAAGATCCGAATCATTAAGCAACATCTCTGCCGCTTCTGCAATATCATATACACCTTTATATTTCTCAAGCCGTCCGACGAAAAGAATCGTAATTATTTTTGGGTTCTTACTATTTTTGACAGGATGAAATCGTTTGGTATCGACAAAATGAGAAATAACGGTTATTTTATTAGGGTCTGTTCCCTCTATGATAAGTGCATCTTTCGTTTTGTTCGTAAGGGCTATGATGTGATCAAGTTCCTCGCGCGCGCGCTTCTTAAACTCTTTTCTCCCCCAAATCCCTTCATTATTAAATGGGATATTCTCAAGCACTGTCGCGATAACTTTTTTCACATACCCTTTCTTTTTCGCATTCAAACATTGTTGTGTGTAATAAAAATAAGTTTCTGCGGTGTGTACCAAGTCGAAGTTTTTTAATCTCTCCTCAAGCCCCAGCAAGTAGTGTGCATCGACAAATAATCTATTTAACACAGGCATTTTATACGGAAAATCAGGCAAATCCATGGGGCTTGGGAGCTTCACGACAGGAAAAGCAAACCGGTCATGATATGGGGATAAAGAACCAAACGCCGTGATAGCGTAGTGTTTTACGAGGGGTTCGTAAAACTGCATTTCATATTTGTTAAGAAATTTTCCCCGGACGATAGCGACTGTTGGTTTCATAATGTAGGAAATATTGTAGGTTCTTCAGACTTCCAAACTTGTATGTTTCCCTTCTCAAAGTATTGTCTGTATCCAAACTCTATAAATGTCTCTTTCTTTTCTGCAATTATATATGAAGGGCGCATCAGCCGGAACGGACTGAAATCAAATTGGTCGCCTGCCGTATTCGTAAACCGCGGTGCGTAAGATGGAGTCCATCCATAATAATAGTTTAAGATTGGAATCGATTCATCCAGAAGAAACGGCTGCATGCAACAGACGAAATTTGCGACATAATAATTACCTGTATCACGTAGTCGAAGTTCCTGTGCGACGGACTTTTCTACTACCCTCTTCGGCGCAAATGCTGACCTCATGGTTGCCATCGCTACAATAAAGGTCCACATGACACTTGAAAATAATATAATCCTTAATAAAGTTTGAACTTGTTTTTTTTCCTTTATCCAATAATCCGCGCAGTAGCAAAGGAGGGCAATCACCGGAACCAAGAGAGGAACAACGATTCGCTGAGGCACACGGAATGTTTGCATGAATGGGAAGGCTTGAAAAATCCAATAAAACGGTGAGTAAGGATATTGTAAAGAAATGTATGACGCTCCTACTAAAAGAGCAACAAATATCCACTTTACCTGAATCTTATGCAAAACTCCCCGAAGTTTAATTAACGGGATAAACGCAATGGGTGTAATAAACGCGTAATACTCATACCAATTGTAGTGAAAGCCCAGTAACCGCTGGAAAAATGGCCGGTCATAAAACGTCACTTGCCACGGCACCATATAGGTCAAGGGCAGTAATAATGCTTGAATAGATCCCTCATAGGGGTTAATGAATGACCGCCTGTCGAAGTATGGCAGAACATCCCGCACAAAAGGAATAAGCTTTGGGAGTGAAAACGCAAAAAATGTTCCATATATAACCAATAGATCCATGAAAATCCCTTTGATCTTATATAACGCATGGCTCAGAAAAAATATACCCAGAAACCAGGGTGTATAAAAATCATCTGATAGATACATGCACGTCATGAGAAGTCCCAAAGAAATTCTCTCAACCATGCGCATCTTTGGCTTCCATATATAAAAAAAAGCGAGAGGAGTCACGGCGTATGAAGCAAATTTCTCTATATGACCGGAGGCCACGATTGCGGCAAATGCCCCGGATGTTTCATAAAGCATTGATCCCCATATCACAATGCGTTTATCCAAACCTAATGATGAAAGAAAAACCCACATACTCCATCCGGAAACGATGACCGTAAGGGCGATGATTGCTCGAAGACCGATATCAGCACCAAACAAAAGAAATATCGGCATATACCAAGGGCTGAAAACGAGAGACGATGGATCACCCAATACCGGAACACCAAGTCCTATGTACGGATTCCGAATAAGAAATTTTTGGGGATTGGTAAATGCGTTGATGGCAAATTGTGCCATGGGGAGGACGACATTATAGTCAGTATCTAAACGGAATGATAAGTTCCAGGTGAATATAGCCAAAAGTACGATAAGAAGAAGAGCGACAACAAAGACTGGCAAATAACTACGATCGGTTAGAAACAGTTTGAATTTCATGTAATACTGTTTTGGCAAATGTGTCCCACGAATATTTGCGAGCCTGCTTCAATCCTCTCACAACACAGATATTTCGTTGTTTTGCATTATACGCCATATTCTGCATTGCACGTACTATAGCGTCAATATCAGTCGGCTCTACCACCAGGCCCGCTTCACCGATAATTTCCGGCATCGCACCTTGCGCAGATCCGATAACGGGACAACCGCAGGCCATCGCCTCAACCGCCGGCATACAAAAACCCTCGTGCAGTGACGGAGAGACGAACGCGACTGCACCACGGTAATAGTCCGGCAATTTTTCATCCGGCACAAACCCGAGTTTTTTTACCCGTTTTTCGAGTTTATATTTTTTTATCGCTACTTCAATATGCGGATCAAGCCAATAGTCCCCACCCACAAGATATAAATCAAATAGCTTTTTTTCTTTTTTTAAAAATTGTGCAAAGGCTTCGATCAGTCGGGGAACATTTTTCCCCGGTTTTAATGCACCAACAAAAAGGAAATAGGGGAATTCCCCTATTAATATCTTGCCTTTCTTTGTAAAACGCTTATCGACCCCGGGATGCGCAACGGCAATTTTTTCATTTGATAATCCGTACACTTTTTGTAAATCTGATTTTACAGAGTTTGAAATAGTAACGATCCGTTGGGATCTTCGGACAAGCTGTTCTGTCTGCTTTTTCAACTTTTCGTAGGAGCCTGGGTATGCTTCGGGATGGTATAAAAAACCCAGATCATATATAAATCCGATAGCCCGCGAGACTCCCGTTGGAATTGCCTGCGATACTCCTAGAAATACATCAACGGGGTGGAGACGCAATTCGAGAGGCAATCGAAGAGTAAACCATCCCTTCTGAGGCCGGAGAACTTTATTTTCCATCCTTGGACCAAATTCACCAATAGGGAGGAAACTATATATATAATAGGTATTGTCGTGGTCTAACTCTCCCAGCCTTTGGAACAGATTCACACACACCTGATACACGCCTACCTTCAGGCGATCATCAGAAACCGATATAGCTCCCCCATCAATTCCGATGTTCATATATTTTTTCTCCAAATCGACGCAACAAATAATCTTTAATACCACTTAATCCACCTTTATTGTCGCTTTCTAAAAATTCACTATACGATTTAGGAAGCCTAGACCATTCATAAAGTTTTACTGAGAGCAATGCTTGACGTTCTACAAACAAAAGATGATTACGTGCAAGATAACATTCATGAAGAAATGAACCTTTGCCTTGATACGGGTTATCCTCATGACAAATATCAGAAGTCATCGATTGTATCAAAGGAAAACCAGACTTTTTTGCGCGAATACAATAATCTGCATCTTCATAATACATAAAATATGGTTCATAAAAATTTCCGATTTTATCTATCACATCCCTATGAATTGCCATACATCCACCTGAAATATAATCGACCGGTTTTGACGATAACATCGTTGTCCATCTTTTTTCATCAAGGCTACCTGCAAAAGGACCAACTAATGCTGGATTAGTTCTTTTAAGTTCATCTGCAAATTTTTTTAGACCTTTTCTTGTTATCTTCAAATCCTGATTCATGATTATTACCCAATCCGCACCGAGGCTAAGCGCTTGCTCAATTCCTATATTTGCTCCACCCCCATAACCTAAGTTCATTTCGTTCCAAACAATACTTAACCGTCGAAGTTTTAGGTCAATTAGTTTAGTCTCACTGTTATCGACGAAGATTACTTTATTCCATAACTCGTTTAACTTAACGAATCGATCCACTCCCAAATTATAGGTAACAAAAACTGGAATCACGGTTGAATTCATATCTTTTGCGCAATCACGCTCCAGCCGACCGAATCATTATTTGGTTTGCGCTTATCTTCGTGCTTAAAAAAAAGCCAATCAAGCCAGTCCATTGATCTGTAAAAGCAAATACTATAAATCGTTCGAAGAGAATCAGGAATATTCAGCTCAATAGCATGGAATACAACTAAAAAGGGTCCTCCATGAGACCAAATATCAATAATTTTAAAACCTGCTTCTCTAAATAAATACTCAAGACCGTATTTTGTATACCTATAATAGTCACTAGGATAACTATGTGTGTGCCAATACTGCACAGTTGTTAATGCAATATATCCATTCTTTTTTAATACACGGTGGCATTCTTTTAATGCCTCAAGGGGTCTATTTAGATGCTCTAGAACCATAAAGTTTGTCACCAAGTCATAAGTTGATGGCTTCTGATAAATATTATAAACAGAACCTACCATATCAACATTTGTCCCCTTTACAAGTTCTAAGTTTTGATATTTTTCCGTTATCTCTTCAAGCAACCTCCTATAACGCGCGTCAAATCCACCACCGACATCCAATAATATCCTAAATTTTTCTTTATGAATAATCCTCAATCTCTGTAAAATAAGTATTACCTGATAGTTTGCTCTACTAAAGGCCTGCGGAGATAATTTATAGTCCACTTTTGATAAAATAATTGATATTAATTTAAACATTTTGAGCTCTTGACAATAGTCTACTTTTAATGATTATAATAAATTGTGATAAAAAAAGCTGCCCAGGTTATTATTATAGCCTCATTGATGTTGTTTTGTTCTTCTAATATCTTCGCTGTTTCCACGTTTATTAAATATCCCCAAAACCCCATTTTACAAAACGGCCAAAACCCAAGCATCATAAAGGACAATAATCAGTATAAAATGTGGTATGACGTTAACTATGGCCAGGGTTGGAGAGTCAACTATGCATACTCGCCTGATGGAATCAATAATTGGGTAATCCCCTATCAAACTATACTTCCTGTTGGATCAACTGACAATTTTGAAAAGGAAACATCAAATCCTTATGTACTCTACAATCCTTCCTCTCATCTTTACCAAATGTGGTATACAGGTATAGGTCAAAATTGGTCGGGCGGACCTGACCGTTTTAGATTAGGGTATGCGACCTCTCCTGATGGAATCAATTGGACAAAGTACGATTGGATATTAAAAGGAACAGAAGGATCATGGGATAGTGGTGGGATTGCTAGAGGTGAATCTATAATTTACAAAGACGGAATATATCAAATATGGTATGCCGCTACTGATGAGGGGTTTAATTGGAAAATAGGATATGCCACTTCACCAAACGGAATTGATTGGACAAAGGGAAATAATGGGCTTCCTGTGGTAACTCCAACAGAACCATGGGAACTAACTGATGTTGAATATCCGAATGTAATTTTTAATAATGGTGTCTATGAGATGTTTTACGGAGCTGGTCCTAGTGATAATACTACACAATTAATTTACGCCACATCTACTAATGGCATTAACTGGATTAAGCCATCTGAAATTAATCCAATTCTTATAGGAACACAGGGCGGACGTGATGGTATAACTATGACAGGGCCATCCGCAATGCGCCTTAATAATGGAACGACTATGCTTTGGTACGCAGGGAATGTTAGTGATATCATGCTTGCTATGGATGGGCCAATCGCCACCCCCTCTCCTACCCCCACGCCAACGCCCACACCAACACCGATGCCAGTCACAAAAGTAGTTGTTGCGCCGGGGATGGGGGCAAGCTGGAATGCAGATGCAATACTTCATTGCAAAAAAGACAACTACACCGGTGGATGGACATTGAGTCCATTTGCTACGGATATATATACCAGTCTTCTTAATTCCCTTTCAAAAAGCTTCACAGTCCTTCCCTACTACTACGATTGGAGGCAACAACTACCAGAGAGCGCAATTCGGCTGAAAAACTTTATAAACACCTCTGCAAGTGCCGGAGAAAAAGTGCATCTCGTGGGACACAGCATGGGCGGCCTCGTTGGCCGATCCTATCTTGTGAATGAACAAACAAACAATAAACTCAGTAAATTTATGACGGTGGGATCACCGCATCAAGGACTACCACTGGCATATCCTGCATGGTCTGCAGGCGAGATATGGCAGGATGATTATCTGACCAGAATAGCAGCTACACTCCTGGTAAAAAGCTGTGAACTCTATCAAGGCCAGGTAAATGATCGAATAGCAATTCAAGAAAATATCCCTTCAACACAAAACCTACTTCCAATGTTTGATTACCTAAAAGATTATCTAACCGGCTTAATCAAACCAGAAAACAAAATGCATGCACGAAATAATTGGGCTTCAACAGCACCTCTCGTACCTCCATTTTATGGGGTAACCCTCGGAACTCTATCCGGCAACGAGTACAAAACCTTAAATATTATTGACGTTATCAATAGAAATAAGATCGACGAATATCTAGGCAATTGGGAAGACGGCAAACCAAAAAACAAAAAATACTCTCAACTCGGAGACGGCACAGTACTGCTGAGTAGCAGTCAGGTGTCCGGCTCAAGCTACAGTGCTGTCATCAAACAATCTCACAACAATCTCGTTTCCTCACAAGAAGGGATATCACAAATAAACAATTTTCTAAAAACAGCATCAACATCCGCGGAATCTAGTCTCACTGCTTTTGTGGAATCTACTTCAGCACTCTTGATAGTCGGCGACCCAAGCGATTTTTGGATCACAGACACCAATGGAAAAATCATGAAGGACAAAGACGGCATAGTGATCATCAACAATCCCAAAAAAGGCTTCTACAAACTCAGGTTACTTCCCAAGTCGTCAGACACGAGAATTGCTGTCGGACAATTTTTTGATAACGGTACAGTACTGTGGAAAGAGTATAAACAGAAATATTTTATCCCAAAACTGGGAACTATCAACTACAACCCCGACGCTCCCGTCGAAGACGCGCTTAAATAAACTGTGGACCTGAGAGGATTCGAACCTCTGACCCCTGCCTGCCGGCAGGCAAGTTTGCAATGTCAATGACATGTGCGCGCATATGGATTTGAACCATAGACCTCTTCGATGTCAACGAAGCGCTCTACCACTGAGCTATGCGCGCGCTTTGGCAGGCGGGTATCAATACGTCGGCATTGACGACACTTATTATATCACCTACACTGATCTTGAGGGAATGAATCTATGGAGTGGATAAAACGGGCAGTCGCTGCTTTTTTTGATTTTCTGCAGGGCATTGTGGTTATTTTGGCCATTTTGGTTATGGTGTATCTCTTCATCATGTCCCCACAGGAAATCAATGGCGCATCGATGGAGCCAAACTTTCACAACGGAGAATTTATTCTTACCAACAAAGTATTATATAAATTCCGCGACCCAATACGGGGCGATGTTATTATTTTTAAATCGCCAAAAAACAAAGAGGTGGATTATATCAAACGCATCATCGGTTTGCCTGGCGATACCGTCAAACTACAGAATAATTCATTTTATGTGAACGGCCAAAAAGTGGATGAACCCTACCTCTCACCTGACTCTACGATCTTCGGCGGATCATTTTTGCGGGAAAACGAAGAAATAACCGTACCTCCTGGTCAATATTTTCTCGCGGGCGACAACCGTCCGCACAGTTCTGATTCCAGAGAATTCGGAACAATTGCTAAAGAGGATTTTATCGGTACGGCGATCTTTCGATATTTTCCATTCTCACAAATGGGCGTACTTCCCCATCCAACATACAATATCCAGTAATTACTTTACCTGCATTTTTTCGTGGATCACCTTAAGAATTTTACTCGTGGACTCTAAATTTCCGCGGATCACAAACACCAACCGCGCCTCAACTTTGGATTGTGTAATTTTTACTAAGCCGTTCACTGACTGAGCGAGATCTTTTGCCATATTGTCAAGTTCATCGCTATGAATCCTCTCTACTCTATGGCTAGGCTTATGATCGTATTGAGCTTTGAGCCTCCGGGCGAGATCTTCAGCGCGTCGTACGGATGCGCTTTCTGAAAGAATCGTTTTATACGCCTCCACCATGAGCTTCACTTCACCCAAACCTGCAATAGCCCGCGCATGTCCCTCACTGATAGCTCCGGAAATAA
>CAYHEJ010000015.1:0-9942 GCA_964355625.1 uncultured Gammaproteobacteria bacterium | reverse complement strand
TCTTTCCCTACACGACGCTCTTCCGATCTATCAGGAGATCAAAATCCAAATCTACTGAAAACCGCGGTAATTTGTAAAAAAGCATGGCCGCTGTTCCACCTTTGAAGCCCAAGACAGGACTAAGCGTGCTATTTTTGTAAACATCGAGCAAGATATTGGTAAGGTGAGTTTTGTGTTTGGTAATATCGAGTGCTTTCATGTGCTGTTAAATTTTTTGATAAATCCAGCAATAACCTGATTGTTTGTATAAACATCATTATTCAGTTGTCTCATCAGATCCCAATTAATATCCCGCATATTATCAAAAAATTCATCACCATCTAAATATAGTGTATCGCAAAGAGCTCTTTCCGGTGTAGCCTTATGTACACCGTCTACAAATATTGTTCCCATATGGTTGAGTAAAATATTATCTTGAATTTTTCGATAGATATATTTTTGACCATCAACTTCGTACACTTCCGATCTCTGGGATACTATATATATGTCCGAATAAGGCTGAAAAATAATCCCTGCCTCTTGCAATATGGTATAGAGGCTTATATAGGAAGGAGTTCTAAACTTATTTGCAAATTCTATCTTGGAATAATCTTTGGAAAATGCATAAATGCCCCGCGTAATTCTATTTAAATCCTTCTTTTTGGTAGCGTATTTCAAGGCAGAATATAGTTTGGCGCCCCTATACCCTGCTACTTGTTGCGATAAATCAGAGACCAAATAAACAGTTTGACGGGAATTTTTACCTGTGGATAACGCTTTAATATACCCCATATCACCCTGAAGTGTAACTTATTTACATTTCCATGTCAAGTTTACGAGTTCAATCCCCTTCATCCATAGTCGAGAACCACTTCCAAAGAGGCGTATAGACTACCTCTATGCTCTCCACAGTTGTCGTCCCTTCCACGTCCCATGTTATGAGTTGACCAGATGATTGACCTAGCGCTTTGGCGGCCTTTATTAGCGCCCTCGTTTCTCTCTGAGGAATTTCAGCTATGCTGGAAGCAAAAGTTACCTGTATGAGTTCTTTAACAGTTCTATTATGCAACACGACAAAATCAACTTCATTATCTGAGTAATCCTTCCAGTAGGCCAATTCGTATCGAGGATCCCACGTGCTACGCATATGTAATGTATGAAATACAGCCTGCTCTATCATGTAACCAAGATTAGCTGATAATGTACTGCTAAAATGAGACGAAAAGTAGTTGTCTATCAAATAAGACTTCTTCATTGTTTGAATTCTTTTTTTTACATTGGCAGAAAAAACCTCAACGCGGGCAACAAAGAATGACCATTCCAACCATTGCATATATCGAATGACTGTAGCCTTACTTATCGTATGTCCTGTTCCTTTAAGAGAATTTGCTAATTTTGAGTAGGTATAGCTTCTTGTATTAGGCAGCAATCGTAAAAGATCTGCAAACGCCTCTTTATTACGCAACTTATACCGCTCTACAATATCCCGATCCACAAACGACGAAAGGTAATCTGCCAGAATGAGCGGCCGCAATCCTTCTTCTGCAAGCACTATCTCCGGCAGCCCGCCAAACATCAAATATTCACGTAAAAGATTAAGAACATGAGCATGAGACAAGCTATGTATATCTATCTCACGGAAGCGCAAAAATTCGTTCCAGTTCAAAGGAAACATGGGAATTGTTATTGTTTGGCCTCGAAGCTCTGTGGGAATCTCGCGCGAAGAAAGTTTTGAAGATGAGCCGGAAAGAATCAACCGGTGCTGTGTAGTCTCGTTTATTCGCCGTGCCCACATACTCCACTGGGGCATCTCCTGTATCTCATCCATTAAAAATACAAATGGCTGGTTGCCTTTGAGTTCTGTAAGTAAATCGGGAAGTGTGCTCAAAATCTCTGTTTTTTTCGGTAGACGCTCGTCCTCAAAGTTTATATAGACACATTTGTCCTTGCCGTATTTTTGGGCAAAATCAAGAAGAGTGAATGTCTTCCCCACTCTTCTAAAACCTATGACAGAAATTATTTTTCGGACGTTGGGATCAAAATATGAGAGTAAATTCACGTCACGGGTTTTTATTACCGGTAAGGGATTATTCCACCAATTTTTAATTAAGTCATTCAAAAGTTGTTTCATAATTGAGTATCTATAGTACAATTTTGACTAATCCTGTATCAGGATACCAATTATATAGGAGCATGTCAATTACCAACAAGTCCTACTCCTTCTCGATCACGAGGCACGTTTTCGTCTCCATGTCACAATTGTAACATACGAGAGATATCCGATAAGCACCGAAAGGGTTATGCCTGATACAACCAAACCATAGTAGACATACTGTTGCGGGCGGTAGCGGAGTTTCGCACGGCCACCAGAAAAGGCCTCCAGTTGATATTCCTGAAGCCCGTCCTGCGTCTTGTGCGGCGATAAGCGCTGTGCCCCTATCTCAAGCTCCCAATATGGATCATACGACTCAGAAAACACGAGTGTTCGCGCGCGATCCATTAACGGCAATGTGATTTCATATTCTGTGGGAGCAATGCGTTGAACAACCAGAGGCTCAAATGGCGCATCGATAAAGTAAACATGGCCGTACGTACTCTTTGTTTGAAATACGGCAATATCTCCAAATCCAAATATTTCTCTCAAATCTGGATTACGTCGTAATGCCAAAACCACAGACAAGCGTTTCTCGTCATTATACTTGCGATCTGTGATGAACAATTCCCCATATGGGTCAGTCGGAACAATGATATCCGATACTGCGTAGCGTCTCAGGCGTTCTTCTGCTTCCGGCTTCTTCATCCATGCGATGAACGACGAAGGGCTGGCAATTTCAATGGCTTCAATAGATAATCCGGGCCTATCATCAGAATGAAAGCCATACCGCTGTCGATCCGGCACCCAGAGGACTCGGGAAAAGTCCGGTTTAGCAACCAAATAATCTTTTAGTGTGAAATATTCCACGGGAACTGACCGCGCTTGAAACGTCCCGCCCAGTTTCCCCAACACCGCTTCCCGATGAGCAAAACCCCAGAATACTACAAAGAGAACAGAAAGAACAAAAGAGAAAGACAGCAATTTACTAAACTTTTTATGTGTATTTTGGAGCCATATTCCTACGTGTTCAAGGGTAAATGGAATTAATATTGAATAGGAGAGCGCGATGAGGAGATAAAACTTTGTGGGGTCACGAAACATGATAAACCCCGGTACATGTTCAAACAACCAAATATATACCTCACCAAATGGCGGATTGGCTCCTTTAGCAAGAAACGCACCGATCAGGGCAAGCAATGCGAAAAAGCGAATTTTTTTATCATGAAAAATAAGCGCGGAAAATGCGATGATTGGCAACACCAAAAACTCCGGCTGCAGGAAATACACTTTCCCAAACAAATTCTCCGGCCAGTTGGGATGAAGGAGTGATAGCGTATGCGAAAAATCTGCAAAGCTGAAAAACTTTGTAGCCTGTGAAGAAGTATAGACGGTTCCGATCGATTCAGACAACGAAACAGGGAACTTCAAAAACGGAAGAAGCCAGAATGCATGTAACCCAATCACCGTAAGCGTAAACATCATAAAACTACCAAATAAACGTCTAATGAGAAATCTATCAACTTTATGGATTATAAGAATCCAGATAATGAATAAACCGATGACAAGAAGCGAGATATACGCCATCCGAGCATCAAAAAACAATTGAATAGCGTAAACCACGGCTACATAGAGTGTAAGCCGCAAAATATCCTTCCTACTTACCAAAAGTGCATCCGACAGTTGAAAAATTCCATCAAGTACCCACGGAGCAATTACATACCCCCACGCCACACCCATCTGACCACCGCCGACAATTAGGAAAAAGTACGAATTAAAAACAAACAATGAACTGATATATGCAAATATCGAAGTGTTGAATCTTCGTCCGAACCGGATAGATCCAACTATCCCGACGAGCCACAATGGAAGAAACCAAAATAGTCGCTCCACCAATGACCACGGCAAATTGAGATCAACAATAAATATCCTTGAAGTCGCTCTGTAAAGCCAATCTAATCCGACAATAAAAAAATTTGTAGCCCCAGGCGTACCTGTATACGAACTCCATAATGTGGGAATCAAGGGAAACTGTTTCGCAGATTCCGGATACACATATGACCAATCACCGAATGCGTGTATACCAGTCCCAAAAAAAACGAACAAAAATCCAAAAATAAATAATAAAATGAAGAATATATTATTCGCTGCCCTATTCATTATTTACTTGTTTTTCAAATTCCTGCACTGAAATGAGATTCCGAAGTGAAAAACCTATAACTGTTTCCAGCGTCGGTCGGACGTCCACAGGCACTCTTGGCAAAAGTGACGCAAGAACCTCTTGATGTTTCGCACTTGCCAGAGCTAACGTATTGAAAAATTCTGGGCCGGGATTACCATTCAGCTCATAAAGCTCATGTGTTAGAAGTGTATAATTATTTTCTGCCTTAAGTGCTGTGTCCTTGACAAGCACAAATTTTCCTTGGTCTACTAGCATCGCTGTTGCAAGGATCCCTTTATCCGTCTGTTTTAAATAAAAACCTATCTTTTGTTTTGGATCGATTAATAGTGCTTCTATAATCTTATCCCGTAGAACCTTAAACTTATACATTCGGTGTCCCGGGAGTATTCCCGGAAAAGGAAGATTATATTGAACATACGTAGCTATCGGCGTCACCATAGCGTCTGAGATAGAGACGCGCTGGATTATTGGACTGACTGCTAACACTTGAGGTGCACATAAAACGAAGAAAATAAATACTAAAAGTATTTTTTGCATACTGAGAACTATAGTACGAATCGTCGTTTCATACAAGGATCATTAATAATGATTTATCTTTCATGCTCATCATGCATCATCTTTATTCATACAATAATGGAAAATCATTTGCACCAAACCAAACCATAAAAGATAATACGAAATATTTCCCACGCTTTGCGCAGCAGAATCTTTTCTGAATACCGACAAACATGCAGAAAAAAATATAAACACTAACGCCGTGAAAAAAGAAAATGATTCTCTGAGTTTAAAAATTATTACTAATAAAAGGAAAAGAAAAATTAATAAATTCAACGTAAATGGGTATATGAGAAGTGTATTGAGATAGGGAAACTTGTCTAGAAAGTTCAGCAGGACGACGATGAGGGTAATAATAATAAATTTTGAACTATTTTGAGAAACGAATCGTTGAAATCGGGTTAGTATATTATTCACGTTTTCCCTCCCGGAAACATATTCTCGAAATCACAAGTAGTCCGACTATCAAAGAAACTACTGAACAGATCCCGAATACCAGAAAAATTACATGTGGCCAATAGACGAGTAATACCGTGAAGTTTCCGGTATTATCCACATACCAGGCATTCGAATATCCGTCGAGCGAAAAATGATTTTGTGTATCCAATGGCTTCTTAAAAATCAGCGAAAAGATATTCCAATCATTTTTATACTGTTCGTTTTTACCACTTGGAACAACGAACGCTTTCCATCCGCTATTGTAGGCTTGTCTAAAATTTAGTATGAAAAAACTCTGAGCATTTATAACCTTTATCTTATGAAACGAGGGATTTATTGTTTCAGTTTGTGTTGTGGGAACGTCTCGAGGATAAATCGCATTTTCCCGTACTGCAAAAATGCTTGCTGACCTCATATTCTTAACAGACAGGTCTGAAATATTTAGCTCATTTTTTCCATCTGAAGTATTCGATGTATAAAATATGACTTCACCCGAAGTTGCGCCAAAATTGGGGTTTATTATGAAATTCGCATTATGCCATTTCCCATCGTCCAGAAGAGATAAAACGAGTGTTCGCTTAATATTCCCCGTGACATCACTCGCGTCGTTATTCTGATGAAACGCGACATACATGTTTCTACCTTGTAAAATTTTATAGTTAAATCGTAAAAAATAAGGATCTTGATAAGAAATACGAGAGATTAAATATGACTTCTTCTTACTATACTCGAGCGACACAGTCTCAGATATATTCCCTGCGGGAGACAATTCATTATTCTGTGTGAAATTTAATTCTATTTTATGAACGCCCTCTTTGAGATGTATTTTGGAATACTCCTTCGTCAATTGATTATCAATCCGCATCGATATAGGAATTCCTTTGTTCCTTGATATCGAAAGTTGATAAGTATCCTCTGTTGGTATAGATAAGTAATATTTTTCATTTTCAATACCTTCGCTTATCCACAAATCAACTGTTATCTTGTCAATAGAATTTCGTAAATATTCATAAATAGATGTAATAAATTCTTTCGGTAATACGTTTTTCTCGTCAATTTCCGATAAATAGTTTGTATAAAATTTTAGATACGAAATGATTTTCGCCCTGTAAGTATTTTTTCCAATTTCATCTAGTCTGTCAGACTGAATAATTGCATCTTTTACTCTCTTACGAAATCCTTCAATAATTTGTTGTGATAGACTTTCCGTATTGTCTTTTATATCACGGTTGACTATACCTGATATTTCAACAAGACGCTTAGAAGCAAGTCCTAAATCAGCATCTATGCGTTGTTTCGGTATATTTTTTACAGACCGCAACAATTTCATTTCCTTCTGAGAAACCAAAAAATAAAACGGGGAATCAGGTAAGAGCCGTACATATGGAACAGTTCTGATCTGTTCCATCTGACTTAAACTCTGTGTGCCGCAAAACACGCAAACAGCCTGAAAAATATTTCCGTGAAGAAATGGACCAATATCCTGCTCGATTTTACTATTTGACAGGGAATTACTAAAAACAAGCGGGTACTTCGTAATTCCAAACGTCTTGAAAAATGAAGACACATCAGATGGATCTATGTCTGCGCGGTAAAGGTGCGGCTCCACACTGACAAAATTTTTTCCGTAACTTTGATCGTTCATGCTATAGAGTGTCCACTCTCCCACCTTCTTTTCTTCATAGATATTAGGATTTACTAGGAGAAGATTACGAATATAGGAAAAATTACTACTCTGTGTTTTTTTATCTGAGTACAACACGTCATCCCGCCACAAAATCTTCTGTATCCCAAGCCTTCTGGTAAGTGTATAAAAAATATCCGGCTTATTCTCTACTGCCGCATCGTACAATGCTTGTACTAAGGGAGATTTAATGTCATTAGCGATAACTGACGTTTTTAGGCCAAGTCTTGCAAGTAAATCCAAGCTCCAAAAACCCCAATTATAGCTATCGGCAAAAAATCTAGTCTCAAGAGGCGGTAGCAACATTACCCGAGATTCATCTTTCTGATAAGTAGCATTAATATACGAAAACATCTCTTGCACATAAGAAGGCAATACTACCTTCGTCGAAAAGGGCTTGTTCCAAAGGAAAAAATTCCCGATAAAATATGGAAAATGATAAAAAAGAATTCCGGAAATAAGGATCACAAAAAATGCCTTCTGTACCCTACTCTGTTTTATCGTATGAGTGATAAAAATAAATAACGAGGCACTAAACACTATTACTCCTCCAAACCAGAACGATGGGCCAAACTTATAAAACGCAGAGCGGAAAATTGCAAAACCTGGCACGTATTTTAAAAGTGCCACATAAATAAACCCAAACGGTGGGTGTGACCCTGCAGTCATGATAAGTCCAATGAGAAAAATCAAGAGACAGACAAAAAGAAACTCCTGCGCTTGCCCCAACTGTTTCCGGAGTTCCTTTCTCATTAGGACATAGATAGTAATAGTGATTGGAACAAAACTAAGTATTATAAGAATCGGTGAACTTAAAAAAATATTGGAGTACGGATGGAGTGGGTTATTATACCAATCAGGGATACCCTGAAGCCGTAATAAATTTATTATGCTCGCATATTTATTTACAGCCTCTTCCCATGAAAGTATTCCTGCTATCCCTCCTGAAGATGAGAGCTGAGAGGTATATTGATTAAACGCTGCATACAGCTGTGGAAATACCCAGTACGCATTTACAAAAATTGTGGCTATGCCAATAAATACCGCACTTCTGACCACATGAAAAAAATCAAATAAAGATTTTTTCCACAAGGCCATCACAATAAAATACAAAAATAAAATTCCGAGTGCTACGAGTATTCCTCCATAGAGCGGAGGGGATCCTCCGCCATTGAGAAGAAACAAAATCAAGGAAAATAACAGACCTCCATATACCACGCTCCATCGCCTCGATAATATATTCCAACACACTAAAAATAACAGTGGCAAAGCAGCAAAGAGAGAAAACTTTGCCCGTTCCGTAATAAACCATCCTTGAAGCAAATAGAAGTTATACATATAAAAAACGCCTGCAGAAATACGCAGAGGCCAGTATTTACTTTCTGGGAAAAATTGCTTTATCAGAATGTACATCGAGACGCCAATGACAAAGAACCAGAATATAAAACTTATTGTCTGTCCAGCGGGCAAAGAACCGGTAAGCTTTACAAACAGCGCTTCCGGAAGTTGAGCTATAAGAAAACCGGTATTGCTACTGACATCAGCTCCAAACCCAGAATATGGATTCCAGGAAAACCATAAGGTCTTAAGATAACCAAATGGATTCATACGAAATCCGCTGTCATGCCCCATGACTATCGCACCATTTCCAAGCCAGAGAATTGGTGTAAGGCTACAAATAAATAGAAAAAAAACTTCGAGTAAGTAATGTAATCGTTTCATTGTAGTGTTGCGCTAAACGTAGCAAGTTGTTCTCTGACTTGAAGTGTAATATCGCTCATTTTGTTAGTTTGACTATTATATAAATATCCATACACTATATCCACTGAAATCTTCCCTTCTTTTACTGCCACACCAAGTCTATCTAAATGTTCAAAATATCCAAACCCATGTTGCCCAGTCGAACGATACCCTTCACTTCCCAAATCCCAAAGGAAATTAGATGACAGAAAATCTTTCGGGATCTTTCCAGTATTGTAATACAACACCTCCAAAATGTATCCTAATCCATTCTGGAACGGATAAGTAATTTCTCCTAAATATTTTTTATCGCTTTTTATATAAAAAACCGTCTGATCATGTAAAACAGGATGCACTCTTTCGATTTCATTTATAAAAGTCCTTCGTTCGTTTGCAATGACAATTTGAGAATCTATATCTTTTTTAATCGATTGCACATGATAAGACAAATACAAACCAACTACCGCAATCAGAATAACACGCGAAATTGTTGAAAATCGCTGAAAAAACCAGGAAATCGTATATCCAAATAACAATGCCGCTCCAATAACTCCGACATAATAGTAACGTGAAGACATATAGGAAAAATCTCTATGCAATACTGCGTACGGCAGAAAACTCAAAAAAAATAGCATTGAGCTAAAAAGTACTAATTTCTTGCTACTCTCCTCTTCCTTCTTTCCGAATACCATAAACACAATCACTGCAGAATAAATGATAGTACCCAAAAGAGAAACTACATCCGCCACCGCGCTTTGCCCGGCCAAATCAAATAATGGTGACCCTATCAGATATGTATATTCATTACGAACAATCCCGGGCACAAATGCATACATATCCAGCGGCGCTACAAACACTTGGAAAAAAGATGTCAACGGATAGACGATAACGTGATATAAAAGAGCAAAAACAAATCCTCCCTTTTGATGATTTACGAACCCAGCTACCACCTGAAGAGCCAGGAGCATCTCGGCAATACGATAAACAATAAGTACCCCACCATACAGTAGGAGTGGTAAATGAATTACTAGTACATTCTTTATACTCTTCGATTTAGCCCAACAAAAATACAAAAGCGGATAAAAAAGGAAAAGGAACAGGCCTGTTTCTTTAAAGAAAAGCGACAATATACCAACAATAAAAGCCAAATTTCGTTTACTCAAAACACCAGTCTCTAGAAAGTCCAAATACCACAACAATGAAAGGAGTAATAAAGTTGTTGCCGGCAGGGTTCCCACAGCAGCTGCCCATGTAACTGCCTGACTGGACACA
>CAYHEJ010000014.1:0-10231 GCA_964355625.1 uncultured Gammaproteobacteria bacterium | reverse complement strand
GTCCTGTATAAAGGTGCGAAGCGGCGTTTCGAAAAAATTGGTTCGCGTCACGGGATAACGTTCTATGATGACTATGCTCATCACCCGAAAGAAATACAGGCGACTCTTGCCGCAGCGCGGTCATGGTATCCCAAACATCGGATTATTGCGGTATTTCAACCTCATACGTATTCGCGGACGCAAAAATTACTCGTCGATTTTGCCCGGTCATTTTCGGATGCGAGTGTTGTTATAACTACGGATATTTATGCGTCCGCCCGGGAAACAGATACGCTTGGGATAGATGGAATGACGCTCGTACATGAAATAAACAAATATCACGGTCATGTAATTTATTCTCCTCAGGTCGAGAATGTCCAAACAGCTTTAACGGCACTTTGCCGAAAAGGAGATGTCGTGGTATTTATGGGAGCCGGAGATATCTATATGTGGGAAAAAACAGTGTGTATGGCAGTATGATGAAAAACAATGAACCGATGGCCCGCTATACGACGTTCAAAATCGGGGGTCCGGCTGATTTGTTTTACGTCGCCAGAAACACAGAAGAACTGGTAACCGTTATTACGGAAGCAAGAAACGCAGAATTTCCTGTTTTTGTACTCGGCGGTGGGACCAATATCCTCATCGGAGATAAAGGAATACGGGGTTTGGTTGTGAAAAACAGCACAAGCCGCATGGTCAGGCGCGGGGTACAAGTTGAAGCTGATTCGGGTGTAAGTTTTAATAAACTCGTCCGTTTTACGATAGACGAGGGATTATCCGGCCTTGAAATGCATTTAGGATTACCGGGAACTGTAGGAGGCGCGGTGTATATGAACTCCAAGTGGACGCATCCGAAGGGATATGTGGGTGATGTCGTACACCAAGCAGAAATATTAACGCCCAGTAATACACTGGAATTAGTTCCGAAACGGTATTTTCGATTTGGATATGATACGAGTGTCATTCAAAAATCGCACGACATCGTCACAAAAGTTATCTTTGCACTTCATGCAGATGACAAAGAGCACATTTGGAAAAGAGCAAACGAGAGTATAGCCTATAGACGACAGACACAACCGCAAGGAATTTTTTCAGCAGGATGTACCTTCCGAAACATTTCAAAAACGTCCGCAGGATTATTGGTAGATCAAGCTGGACTCAAGGGACTTGTCATTGGTGATGCCCAGATATCTCCTGTGCATGCTAATTTTATCGTCAACCTCGGCAAGGCGAGCGCTTCTGATGTGATACAATTAATCGATAGAGCAAAAGAACAAGTTAAACGGCAATTCGGCATTGAATTGGAAGAGGAGATTGTACGTGTGGGGGAATTTTAAATCATGGATAAATTTATCGTTACCGGCGGGGAGCCGCTTCTCGGCGACATATCAGTTGGCGGCGCAAAAAATGTAGCGCTGAAAGTGTTAGTCGCATCACTTCTCACAGATGAAGAACTTGTTATTCACAATTTACCACTTCTCCGTGATGTGTATTTCATGCTTGAGGTTCTCAAAAGCTTAGGTGTCGTCTACTCGATCGATGGGCATACGGTGATGATAAAAAATACGGGAATGAAGCATTCGACTGTGCCTCTGGAAGTTGGAGCGAGACTTCGTACTTCATCAATGGTCGTGGGACCACTCCTTGCACGGTTCGGTGAGGCAAAAATTCCTAATCCCGGAGGATGCCGATTGGGAGCCCGTCCGATTGACCGGCATATTGAAGCGCTGAAACTCATGGGCGCTGATATTACGTATAATTCGGCAGATGGATATTTTTATGCACGTACCCGCGGCCTTCACGGAGCAACGATTCGTTTTTCTAAAAATACGCATACAGGAACCG
This sequence comes from uncultured Gammaproteobacteria bacterium, assembly GCA_964355625.1. GTDB lineage: Bacteria > Patescibacteriota > Microgenomatia > UBA10105 > UBA927 > CAYHEJ01. The sequence continues at coordinate 8,404 of CAYHEJ010000014.1, read as the reverse complement.
AAACAATTATCCTCGCGGCAGTTTTGGCAGACGGGACGACAGTGATTCAAAATGCGGCAGAAGAGGTTGAAATAGATGAACTCATCACTCTTTTGGTTGCTATGGGTGCAAAAATAAGGCGTACAAAATTCCGTGAAATTACGATTAAGGGTGTCTCAAAGCTCCATGGGACAGACTATTCGATTATGCCGGACCGCAACGAGGAAGTCACTTTTGCAATAGCCGCCGCTATGACCCATGGAGCTCTCGTCGTTCATCATTCCCAACGCCAAACGCTTACGGCTTTTTTAGAAACGTACTCTCAAACAGGAGCGAAATTTGAAGCAATCGATGAAACAACGACGAGATATTATTGTGACGGACCGATGAATGCAACCAATGTGGTAACCGGTCCGCATCCGGAATTTATGACTGATTGGCAAGCTCCCTGGGCGGTTTTTATGACGCAATCCCGTGGAATTTCCACCATCCACGAAACAGTATTTGAAAGTAGATTTTCCTACGTTGGTGAACTAAAAAAAATGGGAGCGAATATAGAGTTTTTTCATCCGCGGGTACTTAAACCGGAAGAATATTATAATTTTAACTGGGCAGATAGGGTGGAAGGATATTATCAAGGTATACGCATTCATGGCCCGACGAAGCTTCATAATGCAGTGCTCTCTATTGATGATCTTCGCGCGGGGGCGACTCTTATTTTGGCTGCGCTTGTGGCTAAAGGAGAAAGTTATATTCATGGAGTTGAGCAAGTAGATCGCGGATATGAGAATATAGAAGTAAGACTCAAAGGGGTTGGCGCGAATATAGTGCGCATAAAGGAGGATGCATGAAGAAAGATCTCGTTGCTTTGGTACTCGCTGGCGGCGTTGGAAATAGATTTTGGCCATTTTCTACTGATAAGACTGCTTTTTCGTTTTTGGGCAAACCGCTCATTGAATATTCAGTGCGGTCTGTTCTGCCAAAAGAGGTAACTCGCGTCGTTATCGTAACGAATAGTCAAAATAATGATAGTATTTCAAAAATTACGTTTCCCCTACCGTCTGTAACGATAGTTCAGCGTAATCCGCATGGGATGGCTGATGCGATCCTTTCAGCTTCATCTCAGATTCAAGATTGTGCATTATTAATAGTAAATGGAGACGATGTGACGGATCCCGATATGCTTGCCAACGTTGTTTCGGCCTCTCTAGGCGATCATGTATTTGGTGTGATACCGGCTTTTCGATCGCAATCGTATTTTCCGGGCGGATATCTTGTCGTTGACGGGAATAATGTGACCGGGATCATAGAAAAACCCGGTGAAGGAAACCAACCGAGCCCGTACATTGGACTTCTTGGCCATTATATAGCCGACAGTAACGTGCTTCTTGCCGAGTTGGAACAAACACGGAGTGGGGAGGATGATGTGTATGAAAAAGCCATTTCAACGCTCATGAAAAGACATACATTCCGTCTTTACCCTCATAAAGGACATTTTGCATCCCTCAAATATCCCTGGCATGTCCTCGATGTGTCAGAACAGCTACTCGGTAAGCTGACCTCTCACAGAGGGAAGAGGGTCGAGATAAAATCAAATGTTGTGATAGAAGGTAATGTCTATATAGAGGATGATGTCCGGATATTTGAGAACGCCAAAATCGTCGGGCCATGCTATATCGGAAAAGGTACTATCGTTGGAAATAACACGATGATCAGACAGAGCCATATTGGTGCAGGATGTGTCATTGGGTTTAATTCGGACATAACACGAAGCTATGTAGGGAATGAGTGTTGGCTGCATAGTAATTATATCGGGGACAGCGTGCTTGAGGGAAACGTAAGTATGGGGGCAGGAGCGGCACTTGCCAATCTTCGTCTTGATGACGGAGTTATTCAATCCTCGGGTAAAAATAAACTTGGAGTTATGATCGGAATGCACGTACGAATAGGCGTAAACGCAAGTATTATGCCGGGGATAAAAATCGGAAAAGGATCATTTGTAGGGTCCGGTGTGGTGCTGGACCGGGATCTGCCTGAGGAGAGTTTTTGTATGGTAAAAAGTTCCTATACGATTATGCGGAACAATAAAACTGTAGAATTTCAAAACCGCGACGATTTTAAAAAACTGATATAAAACCACCAATTATTATACTTCATGGATGGGGTCTGTCCGGAGAAAAATTTACCGGTCTTCAACATGAGCTTGCCTCTTTGGGCTATCGCGTGTTTGTTCCGGACTTACCGGGTTTTGGAAAATCAGTCGTTCCTTCAAACCCCTATTATCTGTCTGACTACGCAAATTTTTTGAAAGTATTTATGAAAAAACATAGGATCACTCATCCGATTCTCATAGGACATTCATTTGGCGGCAGGGTATCTCTGAAGTATCAGATGCTTTTTCCTCATACCCTCCGGGCGCTTATTCTCACAGGAACTCCCGGGGTTACGCCTGTCTCCCGTAAAAAGATTGCGGTATCTATCGCTCTTGCAAAGTTCGGCAAATTATTGTTTTTAATTCCCCCTTTCAGTTTTTTCCATGAGAGTGTCCGAAAATGGTATTACTTTGCAGTTGGTGCACGTGATTTTTATAGGGCAAACGGTGTCATGAGAGAGACGTTCAAACATATTGTCCAGGAAGATCTTGTTGCCAGTATGAGATCAGTTAATGTGCCTTGCGCACTCGTTTGGGGTTCAGATGACCGGATTACTCCGGTTTGGATAGCTCATCGGATGAAAGAAGAGATAGCGAACTCTCACCTTATCGTTATTTCTAATGCCGATCATGGGGTTTCGTTTAAACAGCCGCAGCGATTTGTTCTCGCGATCGAAAACTTTTTGAAAACCATATGACAGTGTTTTATGTATTAGCTGTTATCTGGTCAATCCGGATAGTATTCAATCTTCTTTCGTATATTCACCTTTGGTATGTGAAAGAATATCGTGTTGACCGGATGCTAATTCACTTAGGAACAAAACAAGGCAAACGCCTCTTGTTCTTGCCATGGCGGAGACCTCCTGTAAGTCCAAAATCATTGTTTATAACGATTGCCGGTTTATCTATCTGTGTTTGGTTGTATGTGACATTGCCCGTATTTCTATTTTTAAAATTATTCATTCTCGACATATTGCTTTTCCCAATAACGATGTTGCTTGTTTGTGTGCTTATAATTCCGACAGCGTTGTATCACATGCTTTTGATTAATAGGGCGGTTGGGAAACTTCGCGCTCACAAAAAGATGAAAGTAATCGGCATAACAGGAAGTTATGGAAAAACGTCTACAAAAGAAATGTTATATACCTTATTAAGTAATAAATATTCGACGCTCAAAACAGAAGCAAGTAAAAATTCCCCTATCGCGATAGCGGAATTAATTCTTACAAAATTGAGAGATGATCACGAGGTACTCGTTGTAGAAATGGGCGCATATAAAATTGGAGAAATCTCCCACATGTGCAGGATGGTTCAGCCTGATATTGGTATAGTCACAGCGGTGAATGCACAGCATCAGGATTTATTCGGAAGTATTGAAAATACTATGAAAGCAAAATATGAACTCATAGAAGGTTTGGATGAAAATGGTGTTGCGATAATCAACGCTGATAACGAATATACAAGACGTATGGCTGATTGGGTCAGGAAAGATCGAAAAAAGTTCGTTTTGTATTCAGTTGATTCGTTGGCTACGTTTCAAGCGTCCCGGATTTCAGTAACTCCTCAAGGGGTATCATTCACCGTTGAATATCAAAATCAAAAAGGCATTGTTTCAGTTCCACTATTGGGAAAGCATCATATATCAAATATTTTGGCTGCCATTGCGGGAGCCGTATACTGCGGGATGACGTTTGATGAGGCGATACAAGCATGTGGGGAAATCCGGACCTTTAAAAAAACCATGCAGCCGGTCGCGGGTTGTAACGGCTCGTTATTTATAGATGATACGTTTAACAATAATCCGGATGCGGCGCGGGCAGCAATCGACTATTTAGCAAATATCGGGGGACGAAAAATATTTGTTTTTCAACCCATGATTGAGCTGGGTGTTTACGCAGAGGATTCTCATAAAGATGTCGGTTTGTATGCCGCAAAATATTGTGATGATATTATTCTTACGAATGATAATTATCTTGAATCGTTTTTGAAGGGAGTGCACGAGGTCGATCAATTGAAAAAAGCTACCGTGCTTTCTGCTGACGATGCGGCCGCCTACATCCGAGATACAGTAAAAAAAGACGATACAGTATTATTTAAAGGCAAAGAGTCGGGGCGAATACTAGAAAAATTATCATGAGTATCTTTCATAAAATAGTATCGGCGTCCTTGTCGCCTAACGCAGAGGGGGATGATGTGTTGTTGGCTGTAAAGTTATTGTTTCGTCCGTGGGAGTGGCTGCGGGGGAGTGGTGTCAAACGCGTTGAAGAATGGTTTGGGAAGAATTTCCGTGAGTATCGCGCAATCTCATTTAATAGCGGACGATCGGCACTTTTTGGGATATTGAAATCTTTTGATTTGAAAAAAGGAGATGAAGTATTGGTTCAGGCTTTTACCTGTGTGGCAGTGCCTAATAGTGTGTTGTGGACGGGAGCAGAGCCAATATATGTTGATATCGACCGATCGCTCAACATTGACCTCCTGGATGCTCAAAAAAAGGTGACGTCCAAGACGCGAGCTATTCTTATTCAGCATACGCTTGGGATTCTCGCTGACATGGACAACGTACTTGCGTTTGCCAAAAAAAATAATATCCTGGTTATCGAAGATTGCGCTCATAGTTTGGGCGCGACATGCAGAGGGAAAAAAATAGGTTCATTCGGCGACGCAGCTTTTTTTAGTTTCGGTAGGGACAAGGTAATTTCAAGTATATTTGGCGGTGTAGCGATGGTTCATAGGCGGCACGAAACACAATGTATGAAGCTCAAGGATTTTCACAAAAAGTGTTCTTTACCCGATATATTTTGGGTGTTCCAACAGCTCCTGCACCCTGTGCTATTTTCGATCATACTGCCGACGTATAGAGTGGGGATTGGTAAAGTGATATTATTTTTCAGTCAGCGCTTAAAGCTTCTTTCCATACCCGTTTATCCTGAAGAAAAAAAAGGAAAAAAACCACATGATTTTCCCGCGAAATATCCAAATGCGTTGGCATTGCTTCTTCTGCTCCAATTAAAGAAACTTGAAAGATATAATACCAGAAGAGGAAATACCGCTTTGTATTATATGGATCATCTGAAAGATACTGCAACCATTGAGCTTCTTTCGTATCCTCCGGGATCTCTATTTCTTCGTTTTCCGGTGCTTGTCTCTTCGCCCTCAGATGTCATAAAGAATGCAAAAAAAAGAGGAGTATTGCTTGGAAATTGGTATCATAATGTCATTGATCCTTCTGGAGTGGATTTTCGCGCAATCGGGTATGTCGCCGGATCCTGTCCGGTTGCGGAAAACATTGCCAAACGTGTCATTAATCTGCCGACAAATAACGGGAAGGGTGAAGCTGATCGTGTCGTAGGGTGTATGGTATGAGGGTTATCAATACATATACCGTAGGACAAATGGGTGTCAATTGCTATGTACTCGTCGATACGGTAAGCCGTGATGCTATCATCATAGACCCGGGAGATGAAGCCACTTATTTAGCAGAAAAGATCGAATCACTGAAAGCCAAGCCGGTAATAATTCTCGCGACTCACGGACATTTCGATCATGTGTTAGGTGCATGTGAATTGCAGCTGATCTATCATGTGCCTTTTGGTATGTGTGCAGAAGATCAATTTTTATTGGACCGCATGAGAGAAACTGCGGAGCATTTTTTGGGTCATAAGGTTATCGAGTTGCCGCCGAAGATAACTCAATCATTGCGAGATAAGCAGGTTATTCAATGTGGAAACATGTCGCTCATTGTCGTGTCAACTCCCGGACATACGCCCGGAAGTGTGAGCTTTTATCTCAAACAGGACAATCGATTATTTGTCGGCGATACGATTTTTTCCGACGGTGCGGTGGGACGGACGGATTTTTCCTATTCGGATAAACAGAAGCTCACAGAATCAATTCAACGGATTTTAGCACTTCCGGCAGATACAATATTGTATCCCGGCCACGGAAAAAGTATATCATGTATAATGAACATATGATAAAGATCATTGCAAATTGGATACTCAATGCGCTCGCGTTATTTCTGGTTTCCAGAATAATTTCAGGGATTAAACTATCGGATTTCTGGTCAGCTCTCGTTGCAATTGCCATTATTGGGCTCGTCAATGCGCTTATCAAACCCGTTTTACTTATACTGACATTTCCTATCACCATACTCACACTCGGATTATTTACCTTCGTGATCAATGCTTTAATGTTACTATTGGCTGGAAGTATCACACCGGGATTTAAGGTCGATGGCTTTGGCGCGGCCTTCTTTGGCTCTATCCTCCTGTCTATCATTTCGACTCTCCTCCACTCACTCGTGCGCTCGTAGATTCGATCTGGGGTATAATATCAGTATGGGATTACGACTGGAGCCGATTGAGTCAAAAACTATCTGGGAAGAGTTTCTTCTTTCGCATGCACCGCAATCTTTGTTTCAGGGTTGGCTTTGGGGCGAGGTTGAGAAAAAAGCAGGGACCCGTGTGTACCGTTTTGGTATTTTTGATGGGAATACACTTGCCGGAATCGCACAGATTTTTGTCGTCAGCGCTCGCCGGGGTACCTTTTTTCATATCCGGCACGGTCCGGTATGGAAAGAGCAAAAACAATCATATTGGAAGGAATTTATTGAATGCATGCGATTATTGGCAAAGAAAGACGGCGCTTGGTTTATCCGCGTCAGTCCGCTCATCGAAAATTCTCCAAAAAATTACGAACTCATGAAATCCGTACATTTTGTCTCCTCGCCAATTCATGAGGTAGATGCCGAGCGCTGTTGGTTGCTCGATTTGGATAAAACAGACGAAGAATTGCTCATGGGTATGCGCAAAACCACGAGGTATGAAATCAGGCTTGCTCAAAAATCCGCAGTCACCGTGCATAAAACTACAGATGGTAAGGATTTGAAGTACTTTTACAAACTCTACCAAGAGACTTCCAGGAGACACGGTTTTGTGGCACACGGAGCGATTACTGAAGAGTTTGAAGTGTTTTCAAAAGAGAATAAAGCGTTACTACTGCTTGGGTTTCATCAAAAAGAGCTCATTGCAAGTACGATTGTGCTGTTTTATGGAGGACAGGCGATTTATCATCATGGAGCATCGGTATTTAGTAAAGTTCCCGTCTCACACCTGGTACAGTGGGAAGCAATAAAGGAGGCTAAAAAACGAGGAATAAAAGTGTACAATTTTTATGGTATAGCTCCTGATGATAAGCCAAAGCATCCTTGGAGAGGAATAACGTTGTTCAAAAAGGGGTTTGGGGGGCGTGAAATCAACTATTTACATGCACATGATTACGCACTTTCTCCGTTATACATCATTCCTAAGTCTATCGAGACAATCAGAAGAAAGATGCGCGGATACTAACATAATTTGAGTTTTACTGCATAAAATTCTATACTAAACGAGAGGGGATTTATTATGATGAAGGTCCTAAGACAGCACCATATCTCTTTTAAAAATGCTTTTGCGGGACTTGTGTGGTCTTTGAAAACCCAACCAAATTTTCGCGTTCATATTGCCTGTTCTCTGGTTGCGATTATTATTGGGTTGTATCTGAATATTACTTCGACAGAAATGGCTATCATTTTATTTGCCATACTCCTTGGATTGTCTGCAGAGATGATAAACACAGCGCTTGAATCAATGACGGATTTACTTACCACGGAGTGGAAAGAGCAGGCAAAAATTGCCAAGGATGTATCGGCCGGCATGATGCTGTTGGTCGCGATGGGAGCAGTACTCATCGCGGTATTTATATTCGGTCCTTATCTCGTTTAATTCTATGGGATTACTACTCGGATTATTATTATTTTCATGGTTTATCAGTAGTATTCTTTATGTGCCGTTTATTCAGCTTCTCTATAAATGGCGTTTTCAACGACTGAAACAAAAAACGCTTGACGCGTTTGATAAAAGAACACCGATTTTTGACCGGTTTCATCAAAAAAAAGCAGGTACACCCGTCGGCGGAGGATTGCTTATCATCGCGCTTACGACTATGTTATTTCCGTTGACGCTCCTTCTGATGAAATACTTTTGGATACCAATAACTTCTGTGTATCCTATGTTTAGTGAAATAAAAATTTTGATCTTTACGTTTGTTTCTTTTGGCCTCCTGGGTCTATTGGACGATGCCAAAAAGACGTTCCCATGGGCTTCCAGCGGTTTTATCGGGCTTCGCATGCGCTACAAACTCATCCTTGAGATCGTTTTGGCCGTGATAATAAGTTTCTGGCTGATCAACGATCTGAAAATTGACATTATGTATGTCCCATTTTTTGGAGTC
>CAYHEJ010000013.1:0-10275 GCA_964355625.1 uncultured Gammaproteobacteria bacterium | reverse complement strand
GGTGGTAGTGAAAAGAATTGTCTGAAATACAACGCAAAAGGAAGCCCCGATAGAAAAAATATTCCGGTTGGGATAATCGACCCGCTTATTCCAAGGACACCAGCCACAAACGCCCACTGAAGGGGTTGCATACTACTTAAAAGTATGGCGGTTATCGCCAAACCCGCGAGGTATTTACGTTTTTTCCCCTGCCGGTAGGCAATGAATAGATAGAATGCCGCCATAATACAGGCCTGAATGACGAGATGGTGCGGGACATTGCTCATGCGCATGAACGGATGTCCGATATTATTCCATGGGTAGTAATACGAAAATATCCACGAGCCTCCGCTCTCGTATATTCTCGGAAATGCATTGCTCAGTAAAAACAGCACGTAAAAAAGAAGCTGTTTTGATCTATTTTTTGGCATCAGAATCCCGGTGCATTTGTACGCAACCGCAAGATAGAGGATGCTTGCGAGCACGAGCATGATCAGATAGATCACCGGTCGGGAGAGCTGAAATATCGATCCGATGTGCCCTCCGAACACATACATCCAATTGAGTATTTCTTTTTTCATCGGTTCGTTGGTAAAAAGATTGGTACTGGTAAACCAGTGAAATTTGCCCTGAGCGATATACGATAGGTAGTAGAGATAGTCGACAGGATAGTGGACGGCTCCGGTAAAAACTGTGTAGATCGGAGGGTGGGAAAGTCCGACGAAGTAACTGCTTACATTGCTAAGCGTAAAAAAAACTATGATTACAATAGCAGGTATATTCATGAAAACGCTTTACTTATTTTCTGTCCATCCGACGCTGTTTACCAGGGATTCAAAGACGGAGCGTTCCAACACGCCGCTTGCTAAGTGAATGACAAACCAGGGTTCTTTCACTTCAAAAAATATATCTTCATTGGGTGATTGATTGGCTGAATTTAAAAATTTCGCACGATACCCCTTGAGGCCATTGCTGTTGGTAAATTCCACGATGGAAGCGACTCCTTTGAGACCGCCGAATTGTTTCCACCAATTTTCGACATACTTCCGTTTAGAAACGCTGATATATTTTTTCAACGCATCGGATTTCCGTAAATCATCCACGCCGATGAGGACGTTATTTTCCGGAGGTTGATTATCAAACGCAATAGCATAAATGTCATACGTATCTTTGGGAAAGGTGACGAGCTTGAGCGACGTCGGCGCCTGGAAAAAATACGGGTATATGCGGCCGCGGATGGTAACGAAAGCTTCTGTGGGAGCCGGTGTCGTCGTATCCGTGGGACCCAAGTATGTCCCGCCCGCAGGAAGGATGATGGTGCTCGTTTTGCCGAACGCAAGATTATGATTGAGGATAACGAGAAGTATGAGAACTATACTTATGCCAACGGCCAATAAAGCGGTATTTTTCATATCGGCATTATAGTATCATAGATTATTATGACGAAACTAGTGATGTTTATTATCGTATTCTTCGTATTTTTCTCCATGGCCCCGACGATGTATGAATGGAATGCGCGGGGCCGGATTCACCCTGACCGGGCGTTTGAACTCGTCCACAATTTTCCGACGGATTACAACGCGTATCTTGCCCGCATCCGGCAAGGCAAAGAGGGCGCGTGGCTTGCGACGGAAAAGTATACGTCCGAGCCGCATGCGCCGTCTTTCAGTCAGGTGATGTATGTATTCATCGGCCGGCTGGCAGATGCCTCTCACGTACAAACGCCGTATGTATGGTTTGCGTATCACACAGCGCGCGTATTTTTTGCCGCATTTCTTTTGTGGGTGATTTGGAAAGTAGTCGAGTGGGTTATACCTGCAAGAATTTGGCAGATTCTGACGTTTTTGCTCGTGATTACTCAGTCGACGTGGCCGAAATTCGAACTCGTCCTCGGAGTACCGAGATTAGGCGGATGGATGCCGTGGTATACGATGGCAGACAGTCTTCAGCGGACCACATTCATGCCGCACGTCTTGTTTGCTCAGGCACTGTTGATTTTTATCCTTTGGGTTTTCTCCGGGGGATTTATTACGAAACACACCACCGGCAACTTTGTATTTTTGGGCGTCGTAGGATTGGTTTTGGGGATTATATTTCCGCCGGGGCTTTTATTTATCTATGGCGTCCTCGGGATCGTGACGGTGGGAGAGTGCATTGGGATTTTGTGGAAAAAAGGCAATGTCAAAAAATGGTTTGCCGATAGCATGTTCGGGAGGATTATTTTTGGGATTATCACCGCTCCGTCGTTTGTCTACTTTTCACTTTTGTTAACTCAATATCCGTGGAAGCGCCTGGCGGAATTTGATGTCCTCCACCCGACAAAATTTTCCTTTATCGAATATTTTATGGCCGTCGGGCCGGTATTGCCATTGGGATTATTGGGGGCATTGTTGGTATTCGTCAAATTTGAAAAATTGAAATTTTTTGTCGCGTGGGTCGCGGCGTGGCTGTTGTTTCTTTTTGTTTTTGACAAAATTCCCCAGCAATCTCCCACGCGCTTCACGCAAATGGCCCCTCAGATCCCGCTCGGGATTTTGACAGCGTGGGTATTTTATTCTTTGTCAAAAAAGATTAAGATTTCTTGGATTTCTCTGATTATTCCCATTGTTATTATTCTTCTTGGTATGGGAAGTATGGCGTCAAGCTACATGTGGCTTCGGGATTTTGTCGATCACAAATTGCGGGCGACCATTCCTTTGGTCCCACAGGGAGCAGAAGTCATGTATCCGATGCAGGAGATTATCGATGGGCTTACATGGCTTCAGGTGCGAACTCCCAGGAGTGCCGTAGTTCTTGCTGGGATGACCACAAGCAATAATATACCGGTATATAGCGGAAATACATCATATGTAGGACATGCAAACACCGTAAACCTTGAAGATAAACTCATGTCAATGGAAAGTTTTTACAACCGGAGACTACCACTTTCCTGGGCAAAATCACAGGGAATTAGCTATATTTTTTACGGGTTTGAAGAGCGCGATATCGCAGGCGGGGTGGAGGATTTGCGGACGTTTTACCCGGAGTTGGTTCAAACCTATGCGACGCAGAATGTAAAAATTTATAAAGTACCTTGAGCTTGTGTTTTTGTTCTGCATTGGGGTACGATACGAGTATATGAATGCAGAGTTGACGTTTTCGTCTTCGGAGAAAGAAGCCCTGCTTGCCAACCGTTAGAGCGTGTTGTTGGCGTACTTATGGAGGACCGAGCCGATGAGTGTCTGGTAGGGCAAGCCCTCGTGATTGGCTTTGAATTTGAGCTTATTGAGTATTTCTTCCGAAACTCGAATATTGATGGTTTTATTTTTTTTGAGTAGTTTGAGCGTATATCGGGCAGCAGCCTGAAACTCCTTTTTTCTTTTGGTGAAATTCGGGTCAGATTTAAATTCGCCCCGCTCAAGGGTCTCTTCTATCTCCTGTTCATATGCATCGAGTTTGATCTTTTTCATAGAACTCCTTTCTTTTTGACATATTTTCGTTTTGCAGTTCTACTGGGATATGCTGTTTTCAAAAAGTACTTTTGTTCGTCTTCAATGTACGCTACGGCATACGCATAATTTTTCCATTTCACTATTTTCATCCGTTGATGTGGGTAACGCGCCTGATTGGGATGAGGGAAGTCATCGAGTATATCTCCGGAATTGATTGCTGCAACAATATCCTCAAACGAAATACTCCGTGACTCTTGTAACCACTTGTTTTTCTCGTCATCCCAGACGTATACCTTCATCAGATTGTAGTATATGACGATGTATATACAATGTCAATAGACTGGCGGTGTCTGGCGAATCCAGATATGGCTCCGCGAGAGAGAAGGCAGGTGGCACTCGTCAAGTTCTTCTGGCTGGTGATTCGGGAGAAGTTTTCTGCGGTTTGATTCTCGCAACATTACGCTACTGTATCTTCTTTGAGAAGTTCTGTGACGAGGGGCTCTCCAAAATAATGAGCAAAATCTGCTCTTACTAGAGGATTTTTTTCTATTAATCCCTGAGTAAATGCTCGTGCTCTACTAACGTCATCGTGCAAAATTAATTCTGCAGCAACTCCCATATGAAGCCATGGATCATTCATCAGAGCAAAGGTATCTACTAATTCTGTTGCCGGAGTCACCTTCAACCGCGCCATTGCTTCTTCGGACCATTGTTTTGTTGCTGAGCATGACCAGTCCCCATTGGGATCAACCATATCCGGCAAGAGCATCTCATGATACACGGTTGCTACATCCAATTCCTGGATATAAGATTTCCCTTGTTTACGACGCAACTCCAATAGTTGTTCTTTCATGCCCCGCATTCTCTCTCTCTCTCAACACGTTTTGTCAAGTATGGACAGGGAGAACGCAAAAGTATTGCGTTTGGCGTTGCGGTCGCAATGATAAAGACAATACTTTTTTGAACACCCCGAGATGTTTGGGTTGGCGGGTGAGTAATCTTCGAGTGGCTCGGCTCTGGCGGCTCGTCCGCGAGCCCTGGCGATGGCGCCGTCAGTTCGTGCTTCTTAAGTTTCTCTGGTTGGCGCTTCGAGAGAGATTGACCTCAAAAAATTAAACACTACCGTTTATAGCTAATATTGTTATGATTTGTCCAGTCGCTAATCCATGTTGATGGGCTAAGCTTTGAGATATAATTACGTCACCTAAGCCAATAAAGGGATCAATCGGCTGAAATTTAAAAGGGAGAGTCACGGTAGTTTCTCCGCCTTCTGCAGGATGATGTTTAAAAGTGGCTTCATGGGAATCCGTTATGAGGTCAATATCGCTACCATACCCGTTTGTAATTGCCAGAACGGCAGCTTGTCTTTCATCGGAAACAGATAATCCTTCAAAACTATGTAAAACGGGTCTTTTTGTTCTAACCTTGAGCGTTGCTTCAAGGGCAACGTCGTTTGGGGAAATTCCTCGTTGACGAAAATAGTTTTCTACTTGTTGACGATATGATATCCCAGATGAAGAAAGATCGCTAAGTGACCCGGCGACTTCGTCTAGGGGGAATATACGTTTTTTATTTTGAAAATACTCGTCAAATGCGTTTTCACCCATGACTCAATAGTAGTGTGTGTGTGTGATAGTCAAGATTGCGGTACGGAGGGGAAATTGGGGATATGTGAGTGACAGGGTGAGACCCTGTCATGGGTTGGCTGGCGGCTTGGTCCGTGAGCCGTGGAGGTGACGCCGTCAATTAGCCCTTCTCAAGTTTCTCTGGATGATATTGAAGGAGAAAGAACAGGTGTGAATATGTTTCACCCGCCGGGTGCAGGCACACTGATGATGTGTATAAGGACCGTCCCTTGAAGAAGTTATTGACTTGTTGAAGAATCTGCCGGTAGGATTGTATTTTTTTGAGCCAACGCTTGAAGTTCTATTATCATATCCTTCAGCTCCTCCTGACCTTCATTGGTTCTAAGGTAGTAGTAATCCCACTCCAAATTCGACCAGTTTTCACGGGGATCTTTGTCACCCCCAGGTTTGGGAAGTTGTTCCTGTGTGTCTATCATAATGGGATTATAGTGTGTGTGTGATAGTCAAGTTTCACGGTATGGACGGGATGAAATAGTAGTGTTGTATATGAATCGCGTTTTGATTATACTCACCGTTAAATATGACCGCAGAGGCACCAAAAGTTGTATTAGGTATTGATGCTCCAGAAATGAAGATAACTACAGATTTCCGTGTAGTACGGAACGCTGAAGTACCAGATGAAATAGACCCTCTTTTTAGCGGGGGGCTCGATGGGTTCCTTACGACATATATCGTCGTCAGGTCTCCAAACGATGGAGCTGAAATACTAAGAAAGATTCGTAAACAATGGGATGATGGGGAAAGTGCATGGGCAAGCCAGCATTTACGTACTGATGATGAACTACTCATGCGTATTGTTGGTATTACCGTTGTATACGAAAATTCTAAGGAATGGGTTTTTCGAATTTATACTCCCCCTGAAGATGCTGGCTTGGATTAGAAATCCTCACTTTACGTTGGGATTTACAACCTAGAAAATACTATTTCGCCTACGGAATTCAAATCTACGGCATCAGCCCCAGGAAATAGTTGTACGTTTGTACAACTTGACAACATAATGTATTGATGGTGTATTGGGCGTATATGAAAACTATTTCTATTGTTACAGTAGATACTGCGCCAAAGGCCGATGATTACTTCGGGTTCCTTCCGAAAGGAGGAGAGCGCGGGAGTGCGTTTCTTTCTCGACGCAGGCGTTCGGTTAAAGAAAAAAAGCATACCAAAGCACTTAGATCATGATCTTTTTTTGTTCCCACCAAAATCTGAGAAGTTCTTTGAGTTTTACGAGAATCATCAGTGGGTTACTGCCCTTGGGGGTTCCCGTGGTTCTGGGGTAGTAGGGTATGGCGACTTCGGCGATCCGCCAACCGGCGGACCATGCTTTATAAATCACTTCCGGCTCAATAAGTGCGCTTCTGGGGATTGCCGTAATATCGATCGAGTCGAGGACGGATTTCCTCCATAAAATACTTGTGGAAATTTCCCGTAATGTGACGCCGAAGAGGGATCGGTAAAGCATATGAAAAACTTTAGAATTAATTCGACGGAAGAGTGGTTCGGGATTGGTTAAGCGGTATCCCACGACTACATCATTGTTGGGGATCTCACGCAAAAATAATTCGCAATCAGAAGCATGGATCTGGCCGTCCGCTGGAAGTAAAAATATGAGGTCTTTTGAAGATGTGTTGTAACACGTTTTGATGGCGCCTGAGAAACCAAGATTTTTCGGGTGATGGACAACCGAGACGCAGGGATTTTTTCGGGCGACCGCATCCATGATCTCTCCTGTGCCGTCCGTCGAGCCGTCATCCACCAAAAGTATTTCGTACTCAGAAGTGTACTTTTGTGCCGCCAGTAGTGCTTCTAGCCACCTCGCCGATTGAGTCTTTTTCGTTGTATGCAGGGATAGCGATGGTGAGAGAAAAGCGCTGTGTTTTTTTATGCATAGAGTGTTTTGTGAAAAATTTTTTTCATTCCATAAAGAAAGAGAAGCAGGGATAAGGGATACAAAGGGAGAAGGAATCTTCCTTCAATCCACTCAGTCGCTGATTGGAAGATATGTTGGACGAGAAAAAAACTCGCTATCCATTTCCAAAAAAACGTTCCGTTTGTTAGTGCAAAGATAATTCCCATGAGTATGATGATATAAAACAGTGCCGCGCCCACCGGAAAAAATGCCTGATTGAGAGAAATAAATTTTGCAAATAATTTGTTTACCCTACAGGACATGGCTACAGGTGTGCATAAATTGGAGTTCCAGGAAATAGAGCAGGCCGATTGATCGCATCGAGTAAGATATGACATGTTGTCTTTGGTAAAATGCGGTGAAGTCAACGGGGTCACTACTGCTACTCGGATAAGATGCGTCAGATATTCAATGGGATGAGAGAGAACAGTTGTTACTGCGATTTGTAAAAACATGTGATCCAGCTCAATTTCCGATAGTCCTTTGAAGCTAAAATATTTTTGGATTTCCCACCAGGGAGGATATGTTGGATTTTGCCAGATATCACTCGGGATGTGTGCAAAGAAAAAAGCGGTTTTTGGATCGGATCGCGGGGGATCCAAGTGTCCCGTTGCCACGACATTGTTATACAGGTGTCTTCCGCTTACTGAGGAGAGAGTCCATGAGCCATTGACCGAGTGATTGAACAATATCCAGCTTGCGATGAGCGGTATTCCGAGAATACTCAGAAGGTGATGATGTATGGGTACGGATCGGAAATTTTTTATATAGAGAATAAGAGTCATTCCAAAACAAGGGAGAAATGCGTAACGGGTAAGTACAAGAATACAGGAAAGGAAAAAGAGAAGCCCGTCTGCTCGCAGGAACAACACGAGTATGTAGACGGTTACAAGAAATTCCGTCAGCGTCTCAGACATGATCAGCGTCGGATGAATGAGGTTAAATGGGAGAAAAATAAAGATAAAAGCACCTACTGCCGCCCAACGCTTCGGAAACACACGGGAAATAATAAAAAACAGTATCGTGGCGCTACCGAGAAGCAATAAAAACTGTGCAATAGGAAGAGAGATAGATCCCCACGGGAGAGGCAGAGATAATAATGGAGTAATAAACAGAGCGTATATCGGCGCAAAAAGCGTCTGCGGGTGGTCGAGATTAAACGGAATCATAGGCAGTAACCGGCCATGGAGAAGGTATTCTCCGAGCGCTGCGTAGGCAAAAGAATCGCCGGCGTCAAAAACCCCAATGGTGAGTCCAAGGATGATAGAAAAGAGGAGAGAGAAAGCAACAAGAACAGATACTCGTTTTATCATAGATGTAATATCGGCAGAGTCGAGAGCTTTGAAATATCGGATACAATATAGTCCGGATGCGCCCTTGCTAATACTTCATTATTCCGTATGCCGCTTGTCACCGCAATACAGGGAACTTTCAGGTCATGGGCCAGAATAATATCAGCTTCGGTGTCTCCGATGACTGCAAATGCAGACGATTTATGCTGAACGGGGATTAACGATGCTTTGGTCTTATATATATCCGGTGAACCCGCATACACGTGTGAAAAATAAGAGGATAAAGCAAGTTGCTGAAGCTGACTTTCAAGTCTCTGTCTGTTTCTCCGAAAGGTAACAAGTGAAAGCGTATAGTGTTTTAATAGAGTCGTAAGTGCTTGATGTGAAAATGGAAATACGCTGTCCAGTGCAAGAAAGGCAGGATCTTCTATGAGATCAATATATAACGATTTATACTTTTTGGATTCGGAAAGAGCGGGGAGACATGCCCGTTTAAGATTCCAATAGCTATCTTGTGAGAGAGGTTTTTTACCGAGCTGAGTAACTACCTTCGTATATACAGCAAAATACCGTTTCTGAATATCGATAACGGTACCGTCTAAATCAATTAATATTGTTTTTAATGAGTTCGTAGTTGTTTTTTTATACTCGAAAGCGTAGTTATATACGATTGAACTATTTTTTGGGTAGTAAGCACAGGATTTCTGTCCATTCCCCGAATCCAGAGTAAACCCGGAGGTAGAGGATTTATAGGATTTTTGATTTTGGTGATAGGTTCTTGGAATGCGAGTTTGACGTACATATATGGTATATTAAGACCCGCGGCGGTAAAAAAGTGATGGGTAGTAAAAAATCTCCCGATATTTATTTCTGTAGGGTTAGGTTTACCTTTCTTGTCTATACACAGATCGACTCCAAAAAGACCATGAGGAGACTGGTCAATGGCGCCGATAGCCCGGAGTGCGATAGCATCCACTTTTGGATTATTGATCGTCATGCCACCTCCCGTGACCCCGGTAATACCGGTTGGCGAAAGGTGAGACATCTCCCAATAGAGTCGGGATCTTCCCTGGGCTACAATAAGTTTCCCGTTATACCATAAAGACATCCACGTAACGCTTTTATCGCTGAGAATTTCAGCTGCAGAGAAATTTCCCCACCCGTTATGTGTTTCTATCCATACTTGAGCGGTTTCCATGCTGTCTGTAGCCAGAGATCCCTTACCAGCTGCACCAAACGTAGATCTGATCCAGATGCGTTTTCCAAGTGTTTTAAACGCTCGAACTAAATCTTTTTTTGTGTTAATGAGCATTGTGTTGGGCACTTGAATACCTGCTTTTTGCCAACGAAGATACGATGCGTATTTATCCTGACAGATCCGTACGGATTGAGGGCTCGGCAAAAAGACAGGCGCCGCGAGTTTGTCCCTGTTCTTGCTGATGTAAGCAATCTCGTAGTCGTTTTGTGTATGGACGAATTGAATGTGCTCTTTTTTTATGATTGTGTTGATGATCGGAAGATAATCTTTTTCATTTGCCATCGGGACGAGATAATTTTTATCCGCCTCTGAGCGTTGGAGTCTATACGGGTCTCCGTCACTTCCAACCAGGTAAAATCGTTCATTGGATTGTCGAATTGATCGGATAAAATTGCATGCGGGTGCGCCTCCGGCGCCGAGAATTAGTAATCGTTTCATAGCTGACAAACTGCAAATAATTCCGAAGCAATAGTAGGGTATAATTGACCTAATTGGAAGTATCCTTTGATAAGTTCCGCGGACCAATGCTTTTCAATAAATGATGAGGGTTGTTGTTTTAAGAAAAATCCTCCCAGATGGAGAATAGAAAGCCGAGCTTTTGTTATATCTTCGCGAACTGTTTGCATGGTATACACTCTTCGGTGACCTTGTTTTTTATCGAGCGGATTGAGATCCGTTGTTTTTTTGAGTAAACCCATGTAGACACCGACTTGCCTATGGAGCGACATTGCGTTGGGGACGACCAGAAATATTCTTCCGTTGG
>CAYHEJ010000012.1:0-10627 GCA_964355625.1 uncultured Gammaproteobacteria bacterium | reverse complement strand
GTTCAGACGTGTGCTCTTCCGATCTACATCAGTCAGGAAATGGCTGAGATTAGCTCGGAAAATTTGAAACGTCGTGTAAAAATCCCTCAAACTGGTGATGAGATTGAGGAGTTGGCTCATACATTTAATGGTCTATTGGATCGGTTGGAGGACGCATTTACCAGAGAGCGTCAGTTTATCGGCGATATTGCTCATGAGTTGAAAACGCCGCTTGCGACCCTCACTAGCGCCATAGAAGTAGCAAAAGCTAAAAAGCGAACACACGATGAATATCAACATGTACTTGATGAATTACTTGTTGATGCAAATCGGTTGTCTCAAACACTCACTAATATTTTGGATTTAGCATGGAGTAAATCTGATACATATGAGAACCTGAAAGATACGACAAATTTGACTGTGGTGATGCACGAGCTCACTGAAGTAGCGCAAAAATTGTCTTACAGTAAGCATATTTCGGTCAAAACACTTGTCGCACACAATGTGGTTATTCGGGGAAAGAAAGATAAAATATTTCGGGCGATTCTTAATATCATTGATAATGCCGTTAAATATACCAACGCGGATGGAGTTATCACTCTGACATTACGGGCACATGGTGATCAGGCACGCATCACCATCAAAGATACAGGAATAGGTATAGCGGGAACTGATTTGACTCATATTTTTGACCGGTATTATCGCGGGTCAAAAACAGATAAAACATTGGGTTCCGGATTGGGATTATCTATATCTCATGCCGTTATTGTATCTTCCGGCGGGGCGATCAGTGTAAAAAGTTTACCCGGCCGCGGAACGACCGTCACCGTTACGTTCCCTTCTCTATTCACGAAATCTTCATAATTGCCTTGATACCATTGACTACATATGAAGAAAACTACAGTTCCCATCAAAGGCATGCATTGCAGATCTTGCGAAATGCTTGTTGAAGATGAATTATCGCAAGTACCAGGGATATGCAAAGTACATGTCAGTGAGAAAGATGCAATCGCCGAAGTATATTATGAATCAGAATCATTAGGTGTGGATCAAATTGAACTCGCTGTACAGAAAGCCGGCTATGAGGTGGGACTCAATGATAAAAAGCCTTGGTTTTCAGGAAACATCGCTGATTATGCGGATATATTTTATGCAGGAGTAGCGTTATTTTTTCTCTATGTGGTCGTAAATCTCCTTGGATTGACGAAGCTCCTTGGCGTCGGCGGCGGTCATCCGACGAGCTTAGTTACTGTGCTTATTATCGGGTTAACAGCAGGATTTTCTACCTGCATGGCGCTTATTGGCGGATTGGTTCTCGGAACGGCCACTCGGTATGCGCAGAAACATCCTAATGCTACAAGTAGAGAGCGGTTTACCCCACATCTCTGGTTTACTGCAGGAAGAATTGTATCGTACACAATACTTGGCGGAGTTATCGGCGGCATTGGATCATTTTTTCAATTTTCAGGATTTAGTTTAGGTCTTTTAACATTGGCTGTTGCATTGGTCATGCTTACGCTCGGTATGCAGCTTACCGGCATATTTCCGAGGCTTGAAGGGTTCAAATTAAGCTTACCCAAAGGAATTGCACAATTGTTTGGTATTAAAGATAGGGAGGGAGCTGAGTATAGTCACAAAAACTCGTTTTTATTGGGAGCAAGTACATTTTTTCTGCCCTGCGGTTTTACTCAGGCCAGGCAGCTCTATGCTATGAGTAGCGGCAATGTAGTTTCAGGCGCTCTGATTATGGGCGTATTCGCTGTTGGAACTGTACCGGGATTATTGGGCATAGGCGGATTAACATCTGTTATTCGCGGCGTACTTGCTCAAAAGTTCTTTAAATTTGCCGGCGTTGCGGTGATGTCGCTGTCGCTTTTTAATATCAACAATGCGCTGAATCTCATCGGTTGGAATCCGATCAATGGATTGTCTCTGGATGGAGCTGTGCTGGCGGCCGCTACAGAAACTAATGGTGTGCGGGAAGGTGATGTACAGACTGTCCGCATGACGCAGGATGCTCGCGGATATTCTCCAAACTCTTTTACAATCGTTCAAGGTGTACCGGTCAAATGGATCGTCAATTCGACAGATGTCAATACTTGCGCATCAAGCATCGTCTCGTCCCAAATCGGGGTACGGAAAAATTTGCATCCCGGAGAAAATATTATCGAGTTTATTCCGAAGGCTACAGGAACAATCAATTTTTCCTGCATGATGGGCATGTATCGCGGATCATTTACGGTTGTTGATAGTGTGGGTGGTGCACAAGGAGCGGGCGGACTTGCCTCGCCGGAGCCACGCGGAGGCGGGTCATGCGGTGGAGGTGGTGGATGCGGGTGTGGCGGGGCAAAAAAGCCGGTTGTTGAACAGCCCGGATCAGCACCAATCGTCAAAAACGATGTGCAAGTTATCAAAACGATATATACTCAAGAGAAAGATATTTTCCCCAATACGTTTATCGTAAATGCGGGAACACCAGTTCGGTTAGAAGTAGATGTCAAGGAGAATGGATCGGGATGTATGGGCTCCATCATGGTGTCGGGTCAGACAGAATCGCAATTTTTAGAAAAAGGGAAAACATTGGTGCTTTCATTTACGCCAACTGCTAAAGGAGAGTTTCCCATAACCTGTGCAATGGGAGTTCCGAGAGGAAAAATAAAAGTTATATAACGGAGGATTATATGATAGAACAAACAATCACTTTATCTGGTATGACCTGTGGAGCGTGCATCAAACTTGTCACGAACATGCTCTCCCGAATGGAAGGGGTGAGCCAAGTACTTTCTGTTGAACAGGGAATGGCTAAAGTTTTAGTAAATACTAAATGTACGAAAGATGCGTTTATAAAAGCATTGGCAGGATCGCCATATACAGTAGAAAGCGTGACTTTATGAAAAAAGATATATCATTGGACGTCAAAGGAATGCATTGTCAATCATGCGAAATGCTTATAACTGAAGAATTGAAGGAATTACACGGAGTGAGTGATGTCCGTGTCAGTCAAAAAGATAGTTCAGCCATAATGCGTATGGACCCAAAATTGGTTTCAATGTCAGAAATATTAGATGCTGTTAAGCGTGCGGGATATTCCGCCCATACTAAACAAAATGGTGAAGCATTAGTTGGTAAGCCGATAAAAATAACAATCGAAACGACTACTGATGCATTCCCAGCCCATGAGTTAATACAGTTATTTGAACAAAATAAAACTGACGTTGATAGTAAACCAGCATTAGCATCAAATAAACGCATAAAACTGGATATTTCAGGTATGCATTGCTCCTCGTGTGCGGGACTTATTGAACGTACTACTAAAAAAGTTCCCGGCGTAACACTTGCGAATGTTAATTTTGCTGCAGAAAAAGCGAGTATCATTTTTGATGAACAGACTGCCAGTAGTTCAGATCTGATTAAAGCAGTAGAGAAGGCCGGTTATAAAGCATCGATTATTGTCGAAGGAACCTCGACTGATGAAAGCGCGAAGCGCACGGGCGAAATTAATCATCTGTTTCATCTGTTTATCCGCAGTCTCATATTAAGTGCTCCGATGTTGTACTTTATGCTTTTTGATTTTTTCGCGTGGATACCTGGCAGGACATTTCTACTCCCGTATATTGGCATTATTTCATTCATTCTTACTACCCCTGTGCAGTTCTGGATGGGAGCGGGATTTTATAAGGGTATGTGGTCCTCTCTTCGCATGAAGACATTCAATATGGATAGTTTGATTGCCATAGGCACATCAACTGCGTATTTTTATAGTGTTATTAACTTTATTACCTATTATGTACAAAACAGATCATACATTGGACTTCTTGGTCAAAAAATTCCGGAGTTGTATTTTGAAACCGCTGCATTTCTCATCACGTTTGTACTTCTTGGAAAATGGCTGGAAAAGCGGACAAAAGGTCAAACATCTGATGCAATAAAAAAACTGATGGGACTTCAAGCAAAAACCGCCCGTGTTATCCGAAGCGGTGAAACGAGCGACATTCCGGTTGATCAAGTAGTAGTTGGCGACATGATTCTGGTACGACCGGGAGAAAAAATTCCTGTTGATGGAGAAATCGCAAAAGGATCTTCGGCAATCGATGAATCTATGGTAACCGGAGAAAGTTTGCCGGTTGAAAAAAATGTCGGTGATACGGTGATTGGTGCGACAATCAATAAAACCGGCAGTTTTGAATTTGTAGCCACACGGGTAGGCAGCGAGACGACGCTGGCACAAATTATCCGATTGATAGAAGAAGCCCAGGGATCAAAAGCACCCATTCAGGCATTTGCAGATAAAATATCCGCTGTTTTTGTCCCGATAGTCATCGGGATCGCCATACTTACATTTGTTGTTTGGTACTTCTTTTTAGGCGCGCCTCTTGCTTTTGCGCTCATGACATTTACTGCAGTTATTGTTATTGCGTGTCCCTGTGCATTGGGGTTAGCTACGCCGACAGCGCTCATGGTCGGTACCGGAAAAGGCGCACAACATGGAATTCTCATCAAAGGAGGGGAGCCGCTTGAGTCAGCATGTAAAGTAGGCGCAGTTGTGTTTGATAAAACCGGTACCCTTACAAAGGGAAAACCGGCAGTAACAGATACTGTGTTGCTCAGTGAATTAGATGAAGATGAACTGATTACGATTTCCGCGAGTCTTGAAAAGTCATCAGAGCACCCTCTTGCAGAAGCGATCTATGAGTACGCCAAAGAAGAAAAAATTCCCTTGAAAGATTGTGCGAATTTTAAAGCTATCCCCGGAAAGGGTGTGATCGGTGACGTTGATGGAAAGATTTACTATTTTGGCAACAGAAAACTTATGGTTGATGAAATTAGTCTTGATGTAACGCAATATGAACGAAAACTTGGTCGTTTAGAGGAACAGGGTAAAACTGCCATGATATTGGCCACATCAGATAAAATATTGGGAATTGTAGCGGTTGCCGATACGGTAAAAGAAACTTCACGAGAAGCGGTGGCATCGCTTATGAAGCGAGGTATTGCGGTATTCATGATTACAGGAGATAACGAGCGCACGGCAAAAGCCATAGCAGCGCAAGTGGGGATAACACACGTGTTAGCTGAAGTGTTGCCGCAGGATAAAGCAAATGAAGTAAAAAAGATCCAAGAAACGGGTTTGAAGGTGGCAATGGTCGGAGACGGCATCAATGACGCTCCTGCCCTGGCACAGGCAGACGTTGGAATTGCTATGGGGTCCGGAACTGATGTAGCCATGGAAGCCGGCGGGATTGTCATAATCAAAAATGATTTACGCGATGTCGTGACAGCATTTGATTTATCCCGTGAAACGATGGCGAAGATTAAACAAAATATGTTTTTTGCACTTTTTTACAATGTTATCGGTATTCCTATCGCGGCACGCGTATTTATGGGTATTGGTTTGGTGCTCAGACCGGAGCTTGCCGGACTTGCGATGGCATTGTCGAGTGTATCTGTAGTTTCCAATTCATTGTTATTACGCTACTTTAGTCCGGGGAAACGTAATTGGGTTTCGGCGGCCGCGCCAATTGCGATGACATTGGTATTTCTCTTTGTCTTTGTGCAATTTGGCCGATTAAGCACCGCCATGGCACGATAGAGCAGTAACTATGGATAAAACTATGTTTAGGATAATAGGCGGGTTTACTGTGATAGTTTTAATTCTTATAGGTATTGTTGCCATAGGAGAGCAGAAGGAATCAAAAAAAATTGGTCAAGTGGTCGTGTATCAAAGTAAAAATCAGGAAAAGCCGGTTGCGGAGTTTGATACGGAAACAAAAAATCTGGGAAATATGAACGTGAGTGATGAGAAATCCGCGGATTTTGTAGTAAAAAATACCGGTACAAAACCGTTATCACTTTTTAATATCAATTCTTCCTGCGGCTGTACCGCTGGAGTAGTGACAATCGGTGGGGAAAAAAGTCCGGAAGGCGCAATGCATTTGAAGAATTCATGGATTGGAACGGTTAAGCCGGGTGAATCGGCAACAGTAACAGTTATCTATCGGCCAAGCGTGATGCCGGTGAAAGGCGATGTATCGCGATCAGTCTCCGTTGATACCAATGATCCGGCCAATAAGCAATTAACTTTTACGGTCATTGCATTTGTGGAATAATGGCATGAATAATCTCTTTTTTGGAGTCTCGTTAACAGCTGCATTTGTCGGCGGTATGGTAGCGTTATTTGCACCTTGCTGTATCACATTTTTGTTCCCCTCATATCTCGGCACCATTTTTAAGGAAAAAAGCCGGGTAGTATATCTCACGCTCGTATTTGCGCTCGGCTTGGGATCAATATTAGTGCCGGTAGCGCTGGGATTTCGGTTTATCGTTTCCTTTTTCAATGATTTTCACGTAACGATGTACCTATTGGGGGCGCTCATTATGTTTTTGGTTGGGCTCATGACGTTGTTTGAGGTAAAACTTATGCTTCCCTTGCCTCACTTTACGATGCCGAAAGAAACGACCGTCGTGTCTACCTACTTACTTGGTTTGTTTTCGGGGATTACGTCATCTTGTTGTGCTCCGGTACTTTTCGCCGCACTGACACTCTCGACACTTTCTCCGTCACTGCTCGGTTCTCTTATTGTTTCAATTGTCTATGTTATGGGAATCGTATTCCCATTATTCTTTTTGTCTTTGTTTTATGAAAAAATATCGAATCAATATCTGTATACCGTAAAAAAGAAAGTGGAGAAGCCCCTCAAGATTGTTGCTGCTTTCACGTTTATGATCTCATCTGTAGTGATTTCAATTCTTGCATTAACCGGACGGATCAAAATGGATTCAAGCATGGAATATGGCAAAGTTCTCCGAACGTTCATTTACACAATCTCGTCGTATGTTCAAAGTCCGATACTTGATGTAGTATTGGTATTGGGAGTAGTTATTTTTATAGTGTTTGCCGTAAAACAAGCAAACAAAAAGTAGTATTATATTGCTTGAAGTGCTTTATCAATCAACGGTTTTAGTTGTTCAAAAGGTATTGCTCCTGGTACTAGTTGTGTAGCGCCATTGGCATCGATAATTATAGTTCCCGGTGTGCCGGTCACTCCTTCGGCAGTGCCGCTGGTAATTTGGTCTTTCACCTTTTGAGTAAACTCTCCGGAATCCAGGCATGTTGTAAATGTACTTTCGTTTAAGCCGATTTCCTCGGCAAGTGGTCCGAGTTTATCCAGGGCAAAGCCAACACCGTTTGACGTAGTACGGTCTAAGATCGTGTCCACATATTTCCAGAAGGCAGTATTGCCGCCGAGCTTGGCTGCGCATTCCGTTGCCTCCGCTTCCTTTTGAGCGTTCGCATGGAATGAAAGAGGATAGTGGCGATAGATCCATTTTACTTTGTCTCCGTATTCTTTAATCACCTGCAGCATAGTCGGGTGAAAGCGTTTACAGAACGGGCATTCCAGATCAGAATATTCAATCAGAGTGACTTTTGCATTTTTATTGCCGCGAATATGATCGTCATTGGTAATTTCCGGTTTTTTAGTGGCTTTTTGAGCAGGTAGTTGAGTGGGGATGGCTGTTGGGTTTGGCTCAGGTGCCGTAGCTTGAATATTCGTCTTTTCTAAAAATTGTACTTTTGTCCAGAGTGATCCCAAGAAGAATGATGCGAGTATAAGGAGGGTAAACAAAAACGTGATGACGTTAAACCGTGCTGAGTCGGTTGTATTTTGCATATGTGCTAACGATATCAAATCAAACATGAAGATTTCGTGAATAAAGATTTTTCTTTTTGTCTTCATACAATCTTCATTTAACTCGTTCTATAGTGATGATGATATGAAAAAAACTATATGGGTCTGCATGACATTGGTGGTTTTAGCTCTGGTGGCTGTCTTTATCTTTAAAGTTCCTATGGGGACACTATTGTTTGCAGGGGCACTATTGGCGTGTCCACTCCTGCATATTTGGATGATGAAGGGTGGGGATCATAAACATTAAGATTTATGATAGACCCAAACGAATCATCCAAATGTAAAGGCGTAAAGCTCTGTGTTGTTGTCTTCAAATTCAATTCTTAGGGTATGTCTACCAGGTGATGGCAGGTTGACTAATTTATATAATCTATCTGAATCAACAGTAACGATACCATTAACAGTATCTTCGCCAAAATATTGCAACTTATCATCTACATATATTTTTATTTTTGCTGGACTACCTTTAGTCCGCATAACCAAGAATAATTCTTTAGATTCGAAGTTCAGAAATAGCTTTGCACCTTTTTGAGGGTTCGCATATTCATCCATAACTTTCCATTGGCCTTCAAAAGCAACAGAATTATTAGAAAGATTGGTTGGAGCCGTATACGAAGCGGTGGTATTTTCTAAAATACTTTCAGACGAAGCAAAATTATTAATTCGCTCATATCCCAAATAAATTTCTGGAGTTTTCGTTTGAACTTGATAGCTAGGATTATTTAGCTCAGATGAGACATCTTTTGCTCCGGTTTCTTTCAGCAATTCTTGGATTACCTTCTCAGTTTCATCATAGGCACCTTCACCAAAATGGGTATAGCGAATATATCCTTCCTTATCAATAATGTATTTAGCTGGCCAATAGCGATTATTGTAAGCTCTCCATGTAGCAAAGTCATTATCCTGAACGATTGGGTATGTAAGTTTAAAGTCTTTGATCGCTTGGGCAACATTCTTTTCGTTTTTCTCAAACTCAAACTCCGGCGAATGAACACCAATAATAACAAGACCTTTGTCTTTGTATTTCTCATGCCATTGACGTAAATAAGGAAATGTTCTTTGGCAGTTAACACAGGTATACGTCCAAAAATCGATAAGGACAACCTTTCCTCGCAGTGATGCAATGGTGAGCGGAGCCGAACCAAACCATACCCCTCCGGCAATGAGCTCCGGAGCTTTTTCAGATTGTTTTACCTGTGTTGGTTGTTGTAAACTCTGAAGTGCATTTTTTACTGCACTGTTGTCTTCAAGCTTGGTCAAGCCAACGCCGTAGTTTGGGAATCGCTCGAGGATATACGTTTGAAACGTTCGATCTACCTGAAAGTAGATGGCTATAGCCGTAAGAATCATAAAGACTCCGAACCCTTTTTGGATACGGGCTGTATTGGCGATTAGCCATGGGTTTTTTGTCAGGAGGCTTCTGCCGCCGTAGGTGATCGCAAGGAGCGGGATCGCGGTGCCCGTGGCGTACGCTAAGGTTATGAAAACAGCGTCAGCCGTCACTTGGCTTGTTGCCGCCAAGGTAATGATCGAAGCCAGGATCGGCCCGACGCAGGGTGTCCACAGTAACCCTAAACTCATGCCCACCAATAATCCGCTCACAAAATCTGATCGTGTTGCCGACGGGGATCGGGTTGACAGCAATCCCGTCAGGCGGGAAAATATCCGTTCGATCGCGACCTGAAACGCCGGAACGAGAAGCGACAGACCAAATCCGGCAATAATGACTATAGAGGCACTCCGTAGTATATCGGCGGAGATATTCGTCGCTTTGACAATAGCAGAGAGGAATAGCGTAAAGAAAGTAAAGCTCGCGATAAATCCTACGACGACGCCCCACGGCCGCTGTTTGCCGCCGGTGATAGAACCGGAAAGCACGATAGGCAGTATCGGCAGTATGCAGGGCGAGAGAATCGTAATAATGCCACCAAGAAACGCAAATGCGATAAGCAGTATCATAACTAGCACCACCGATTACTTAAGTTTAGTCAATAATTCATCTGTTCCCCCACCGTTCCACTTGGTAAGTTCTTTACCCGTACTATCTACTTGGACAAAAGTGTGTTGATAGGTGACACCATACCTTTTGGCCAGATCATTCTCATCCTGATCGGTGTCGGGATCGTTGTAATTCGTCCGAATGACGACCACGTCCTCTGGGATTTTATCCGGGTTTGCGATAAAATCCTCATTAGCTATTTTGCAAGATGGACACCACGTTGCGTAAAAATAGAGTACCCGACGTTTATCTGTCGCTTGATCGTGTGCTGATTTTGAGTATTCTACGTATCGAGACGTGCTATTTTTATCATCCATCATTTTGGTATCATCTTTTTCCTGCACCATCTTTGCTTCTTCTGTTTTTTGAGATTGTTGATTGCTCACAAATAATCCTCCACCAACAAGAACGAAAACCAAAACACCTGCAATGATTATTCCTTTATTCATATTTTTTACCGCCAATCATCATTAATGTTTGACATTTCCATAGATACGTCCAAGTATCTTTGCAAGGAGTGCAATGCAAATCCCGATAATCAGAAACGGATCGACTTTTCCCTTGAAGCTTTGCAGGACAACACCGACTATAAGTGTTGTGATAACAGCAAAGTAGGCAAAGCGGGACGCAATAAATTTATGGAATTGTTCCCGTTCGTCTCCGGGGTTCTCCTTCCACAAGAGCCCAGCAAAGATGACAAAAAGAAGGGTCAAAAACGGCACCATAAAGGGATGAAGTGGTTGCGGCATCAGTAGATCGAGCGGATTAATGAAAAAAACGAGCAATCCAACCAAAGCAAAAGAGATGACTATTTCGCCTAAAAAATTATTCTTCATATGTATAGGTAAATACTTTTTCGACAGGCTTTTTGAAAAATCTCGCAATTTTTATCCCAAGTAACAAAGAGGGGACATAGTTCCCTTTTTCTATGGCAATAACCGTCTGTCTCGAAACTCCTAAA